>NZ_PNGD01000002.1:24504-150610 GCF_002871495.1 Streptococcus sp. UMB0029 | reverse complement strand
GTGATATAAGGATCTGTTTCTAGCAAATTCACTGTAGTAGAATCTAAAGCTCGGAACAATTCCTGAGCAAAGGTTGATTTACCCGAAGCCCCATGACCGTATATTCCCAGTGTCCTGATTTTCCCCGTCTCGATCTCTGAGACTAGTTGATTCATTAAGTCGTTTTTCTTCATTCTCTCTTCACCTGTTCATAGCTTTCTTTTCCATCATTAAGCTTATCCCAAATCATTACTTGCCCACTTTTGAGGGATTTTTGCACATCGATAATTCGTTGGTTGGACGAACCTCGAAACTGAAGCATGAGATTTCTCTTAGTTCGATCATACCGTCCGTCTACAAGAATGTCAATTAGTGATAAGAGTTCCAATTTATCCGGTGTCTCCAGCATCATTTCTTCCCAAGTATAGCCCGTCCAGGACCAGATATCTTTGTCTGGCAATTCCTTTCGGATGCGTCTAACGAGAGGCAAGAGAATGCCCGTATTGAGAAAAGGCTCTCCTCCTAGCAAAGTCAAGCCTTGAACATAGGGCTGAGCAAGATCTGCCATGATCTGTTCTTCTAGCTCTGCAGTGTATGGAATGCCAGCATTGAAAGACCAAGTCGCAACATTATAACATCCCTCGCAGTGAAACATGCAACCTGATACATAGAGAGAGTTACGCACGCCTTCGCCATCAACAAAGTTAAAGGCCTTGTAGTCAATGATACGGCCTTGACTGAGTTCCTCGCTTTTCCATTCTTGTGGTTTTGGATTATTCATTCGCTACCTCTATCCAATAACGCTCGACTCCATTACGAACATCCTCAATGAGACCTCCATTTGCTAGAATGACTGCTCTACTAGCAGGATTATTCACGCTACAGGTCACAAGAGCTTTCTTGATATTCTTTTCCTTAGCAACTTGCAAACCCTGACGGAGAGCTTCCTGGGCATAACCTTTGCCTCTTTCAGATGGTCGGATGGAATAGCCAATGTGGCCACCTTTTTCTAGTAGGAAGTTATTGAGGCGCAATCGGAGGTTAAGAAATCCAAGTGCTTGACCTTTCCCGGAAAAAGCTACTAACTGAATTGCTGGGACCCATCCTTCAGGCAGATTAATCCCCATTTCCTGATTCTGATTGCTTTCCAACCACTCTTCATACACAAAGTTCTCTGTATCCCAAAATCCTCCATCATGGGCTGATTGGCTCTTTTCAAACTCTGCCATCATCTCTAAAACTGTTTCTTTATCTGCTAATCTTGGTCTTCGTAGTTCCATCCTTACCTCCCACTATGAGAAAAGCGAGAGCTGACTCTCACTTTTATTTTTTCTTATTCTTGTTTAAAAATTGTTCTCTGAGACTGAGCAAACGTTCTTTCTTACCAGCTCCACCCTTAGAGTGTTTCTCGTGGTAACGGGTCACTTGTGCGCGCCCTTTATCGTCTAATTGATATTTTCCCATTTCATTTCTTTCTAATTTGTTACTTGATGGCCAGCTATTTTAATCGTTGAGCCATTCATATGTTTGACACGCGCAGCGATTTCCTTGTGACGGCCGTTAACCATAGGTCTTGCTTGAGGATTACCAAGATAGCCACAAGTTCGTTTCACCACATCTACTGTTTTAGGGTCACTATTGCCACAGTTTGGACAAGCAAATCCTCTCTCAGTTGGTTCAAAATCCCCTTCAAAGTCACACTTGTAACAACGGTCAATTGGTGTATTGGTCCCCAGATAACCGACACGGTCATAGGCATAGTCCCAGACAGCTTCCAAGGCCTTTGGATTTTGCTGGAGGACTGGATACTCACAATAATGGATGAAACCACCTGACGCACCTGCTTCTGGATAGACTTTCTCAAAGTCCAATTTTTCAAACGGTGTTGGATTTTTACGAACATCATAGTGGAAAGAGTTGGTGTAGTATTCCTTATCTGTAATATCAGGAATAGAGCCAAATTTCTCTGTATCTAGTCGGCAGAAACGGTCTGTCAAACTTTCAGACGGTGTTGAGTAGATAGAGAAATGGTAGCCATATTGGTCAGACCACTCTTCTACACGACGTTTCATATCGCGAATGATATCTAGCGTGAATGCCTTAGCATCTGGATTACTTTCCCAGCTGTTACCAAAGAAGACTGTCGCTACCTCGTACAAACCGATGTAACCCAGCGAAACGGTCGCACGACGATTCTTAAAGAGCTGGTCAACACTTTCTTCTTTACCTAGACGATGGCCAAAAGCACCGTATTGATACAGGATAGGAGCATTTGCTGGTGTTGCCTCTTTAGTGCGTTCGACACGATAAACCAGAGCATCCTCAGCGATATTCATACGCTCGTTGAAGATTTCCCAGAACTTATTCATGTCTCCTTCAGATTCAAGGGCAATACGAGGCAGGTTAACCGTCACAACACCCAGATTCATACGGCCTGAATTGACTTCGACACCATTTTCATCCTTCCATCCTTGAAGGAACGAACGGCAACCCATAGGCACCTTGAAGGAGCCTGTCAAGTCAACAATCTTATCATAAGATAAAACATCTGGATACATCCGCTTGGTTGCACACTCAAGAGCCAACTGCTTGATGTCGTAGTTGGGAGTTCCTTCCTCTAAATTGAGTCCTCTTTTTAGCGTAAAGATGAGTTTTGGGAAGATAGCTGTACGGTGTTCTGAACCAAGCCCATTGATACGAATGTTTAAAATTGCCTTTTGAATTTCCCGCTCAAAACGACTAGTTCCTAGACCAAAACCTAGCGAAGTAAAAGGCGTTTGTCCGTTTGAAGTGAATAAAGTATTGATTTCATACTCGAGAGATTGCATGGCATCATAGATGTCCTTTTGCGTTTTCTTCCAAGCGTAATCTTCCCGTTTTTCAGGTAAGACCCACTCTTCCGCATCCTTGAGGTGTTTTTTGTAATTCTTCTCTGCATAAGGCGCCAAGATCTCATCGATACGGTCAGCTGAACAACCTCCGTACTGGCTAGAAGCAACATTGGCGATGATTTGGGAAATCTGGGCTGTCGCAGTCTGGATAGACTTGGGACTCTCTACCTCTGCATTTCCAATCTTAAAACCATTTTCCAACATACCCTTGAAGTCAATCAAACAGCAGTTGGTCATAGGGGTATAGGGACTGTAGTCCAAATCGTGATAGTGGATATCCCCCTTTTGGTGGGCATTGGCTACATGCTTAGGAAGCATTTGCAGTCCGATTGACTTTCCAACAATCCCTGCTGTCAAATCACGCTGGGTGTTGAAGACATCGCTGTCTTTATTGGCATTTTCGTTAACAACCGCCTGATCTTTGTTGAGAAGTTTATGGATACTAAAGTTTATATCTGTCGCTTTCGAGCGTTCAAAATCCCTTTGTGTCCGATAAGTGATATACTCCTCAGCCAAGGCATATTCTTTGGATTCAAGGAGTTCATGTTCTACGATATTTTGAATTTCGTAAATCTTAACCCCTTGTGGAAAGCGACTATGAATTTCTGTGACAATTCGCTCGGTCAGAGCATTGAGGCGTTTTTCGACCAAGGGTGTCACATCCATAACCTTGTCTGCCGCCTTGTGGAGAGCCTTGTCAATCTTGTCCACATCAAATACAACACGTCTCCCATCTCGTTTCTCGACGAAGAGAGTTGGCAAAATTGTAATTTTTTCTTCTAGTGCAATCATATGCATGCTCTTTTCTAAAATGTTCTTTCTAAAAAGTATTATACCACTCTAAAAAGAAAAATCAATATCTTGTGTTAAAAATCCTAAAATTTTTAAAAATACACAAGATATTGATTTTATTGTTTAATTTTATAAACTTTAAACTCTGAGTAATCGGTCTTTACTTGTTGGTAATTTTCTTTTAAAAGTGTTTCTACTTCAGACCAGAGCGCCACCTTATCATTCACCACAATCACCTTAGGTTGATTTTCTTTCAAATCATTGATCAAACTAGTTTTATTTTCTTCTGTATTCGTGTAGAGAAGAGGGGATGGGAACATGGATCCAGACAAACGCTGGCTTTCTTTATAGATCTGAACATGGGAATCCCAGATATAGATTTGGTCTCCCTCGCTCGTCTCTTGTCTTATTCTATCTACTACTTGATGCTGTTCACTATATGAAGCTAGATGCAAGACAAAACGAGCTACAAAAGGAACTGCAATTAGATAAACCACTACTAGAATCGGTAAGTAGAGATTTCCCCTCATAAATTTTTTCCATAAATTTGGAACTTCCTCTCTTCTCCGACAACGAGCTCCTCTAGCTGAATGTTTTCCACGAATACTGGCCATCAAAAGAAGGAGTAAAAATGGAAGGATTAGAATCAAACGCGAACCGTGAAGAGGTTCTTGAGAAAAAAGCAACAAGGCTAGTACAAATAAGAAAACAAAGCTAGCTGGTACTGAGATGACATATAATTTAGATTCTTTAGATTGGAACAAACCGAGAAAAATAAGGATGAAGGTTCCTAATCCAAAGGTTAATAGACCATAGAATAAAGTATTTTCTACTAACTGGGGATTAGTAAAAGTAATCATAGAAGTAAATGGATACAAAAATCTACTTAAAGCCTCTCCAAAACCTCCTGAAATGATGACATAGTAGCCTAAAGGATAAAATAGGAGAGAAAAACCAAGTGCTGTCGCAAAAAATTGATAAATTCCATGTATAAAGCGTCCATGTCCAATATTAAAGACCAACAAACCTACAGTTATCGCTACAATAAATAGAAGACTAGTTAGGGGTTCTATGAAAAATGATAGAGCCAAGAAAATCCCCAAACGTAAAAATCCTTTATCGTGATTAGGATTTGACAGATAGCCTGCTACTAAAGAAAAGCCTGCAAATAAGAATGGAAGAGCTAAAATCGTAGCATAGCCTCCTCCAAAACCAAGACCAGACACCAAAATATAAAATATGGTTAGAAGTTGTTTAGCTTGATCCCTTTGTTCCGTCAGATAGTCAGTTGCAGAAAAAAGGAAATACCCCCCTCCTAAGAGGGCTAGCCATTCTACCAAGGCAAAAAGGATACCTCCTTGGGTAATGTAAAGTAGTAAATAATAAAGAAGACCTTGACCAGCATAATAACTACTGTATAGCTGTCCTCCCTGATGCAAAGCCCACCCAATATACAAATCCTGCGCCTGAGAGGGACTTACCATATCTAAAAGTAAAGGAAGCACCACAGAAAAAACCGTTGCAATCGTACTTCCAATGATGAGTCTGAAAAACGGGAAAGCTACCTGTTCTTCTTTTTCCACATGAGATTCAATATTCCTATCCAGTCTATTTTCAATTTCATTACTCTGTATCGTTTCGAATACTTCTTCTATTCTGCCATATACAGCCATATCGTTTCTCCTATTCAATTTATCTGTCTTAGTATATCAAAAAGACCTAGAATTGTCAGCTTGCGATGGCTGTTTGAGCGATTTTTTGCATAGTTTCACAAAGGTTTCAATTTCCCGAAATCGGTGTAAATGTGTCTGTTTAAATGTCGTGATATAGTTCAATTCTTTCTGAGTCAGCATCGTTTCTCCCCTATATCTTTCTATTCGTAAAAAGCAAGAAAAAGAGGACTCAGTCATATATTAAATCCTAGATTTCTTATAAGACAGGGGCGAATAACTGGGCTATTTCCTTAATCAATTTTTGATACCAACTATTTTTTATCGTATGAGCAAAAATTTCTTGCGATACCGAAAAAATCTCTTGAAAATCTTTTTGAATCTCTGTGATTGATTCCGTTTTATATAACAAAACTGCATTTTCATAGTGGTGAAGCAAACTTCTGTAATCTAAGTTAATGGTTCCAACTGCAGCAAAGTCCTTATCCACTAAGATTTGTTTACTGTGAATGAAGCCTGGACTATACTCAAAAATTCTTACTCCTGCCGATAACAAATCCGAATAGGCTCCTCTTGTGATGAGTTGGATTAATTTTTTATCTGGAATGAAAGGGGTCACAATGCGGACATCAACACCCCTCATAGCTGCATTTTTAATACTCTCAGTTAAATCATAGTCAATAATTAAATAGGGCGTTGTAATATAGACTGAATCAGTAGCCTGATTAATCAAACTTTGATAGACTTTTTTCCCTACCTGAGTACGGAAGATGGGTTTGGGTCCACTACCATAAGGAATGCAGAGACCTTGACTAAAACAAGGCTGATTTTCCAAGTGATACTGATCAAAATCGCTGATTTCCCCACGATTGATATACCAAGTCATCAAAAAGAGACGGGTGAGAGCCTTGACACCAAGGCCATCTAAGCGAATCCCACTGTCCTTCCAATAGCCAAAGCGTTCTACATGATTGATGTACTCATCGGCTAAGTTAATGCCTCCTGTATAAGCTACCTGACCATCTATGACCAGAATTTTACGATGGTCCCGATTGTTGTAAGCCACCGTCAGACGAGGAATTACCTTATTAAATTTATGGGCTTCAATTCCTCGACTACGAAGCTGAATAGTGTAGTCTCCAGGCAAAGTCGCCATACAGCCGATATCATCATAGAGCATCTTGACCTCTACACCCTGAGCTGCCTTTTGCTCTAGTATGTCTAGTATGCTATTCCACATCAGACCTTCTTCGACAATATAGTACTCTAGAAAGATAAACTTTTCAGCTTTCTTGAGGTCTTCCAACATATATTGCCACATGCTTTCACCCGAAGAAAAGAATTGTGAGTCTGTTCGATCATAGACATCGGCGTTACTATCCATACTTAACAAAGATTTGATAACTCCGTAAGCCGCCTTATCCTCTTCCTTCAATTTCTGGCGGAGAGCTTTACTGTTATCCTCCCGAAAATGCATGGAACCAAGTTTGTCCAACTGCTTGATTTCTTTTTTGGACAATCGCCTTTCACCAAACATTATATAGAGCAAAGGACCAATAACAGGAACAAAAGTCACCACTAACCACATTACTTTGCTTTCAGGCGCCATGGAGCGATTGACAATAGCAACAATGGTCGCCATACTCATAAAGATTAAGAGAATCACCCAAAGAATAGGAGCCATGCGACCTAAATAAAGAAAGAGACCAAAAACAAGAGAAAGTTCAAGTAGCATAATCAAAAGACTAAAGCCATACTTGGACATCAATAATTGAAATTTCCTATATTTCATATCCCCTCCTTGATAGTTTGAATGCTAAAAACAGGTAATTGATACTCTTCGAAAATCTCTTCAAACCACGTCAGCTTCACCTTGCCGTACTTAAGTACAGCCTGCGGCTAGCTTCCTAGTTTGCTCTTTGATTTTCATTGAGTATGATACTAGTATAACGCAGGTATTCGATAGAAGGCAAGTATTTATGGTCATTTTTCTGAGTAATCATAAAAGAGACCGAAAAATCCAGTCTCCTTCTAGTCTATTTTGATAAAACGATACGATCTGAAGCGTCTCTATCCATATCGTCGATAATCATCTGATTGCCATTAATTGTATAAATCTTAGCATCATCCCCAATAATCATGCGTTGATTAGCGGCATCGAAGCTAACCTGCTTGATTTCTTGATCTCCGTCAGTTTCTACCTGTGTCCATGTACCAGTTGTTCCAGTTACCACTAAAGTGATACGGTCTCCTTCGTCCTGACCAGTATAAGTTCCATCAATATTAGTTGGTTGAGCTGTAACTGTATTTTGTGAAGAACTTGTTGCTGCCTGGTTGCTATTTTCTGTAGACGATGAAACAGTAGGTTGTGATTGCTGAGTTTGTTGAGTTTGCGATTGAGCTACTGGTTGTTGAACTTGTTGAGTTCTTTGTGAACAAGCTACTAAGAGACTAAGACTTGCTAGAGAAGCAAGAGAAAGTGTGAATGTTTTTAATTTCATGATGAATTTCCTTTCTGCTACCGATTTAGAGAATGTTTCTTCTAACTGGTAGTTCCCCTAGTATAACAAGTTCAAAAAAGGAGGTCAATTTATCTGCTCATAGTCCAGTAGGCAGCCCCGTACTTCTGAGATAAAATAGAGAGATCCTGTAATGAACAATAAGTCCTGCGCGTCGGCTCTTTCTTCGAAACTGCTGATAAATTCTCGGTAAGAAGGAATGACGTCGTAACCCGTTACATCTGTCTCGTCCAGAGAACCTTGATAGTCAAAACCAGTCACCTTGAGTTCCACTTGAGGTAAATTTTCAGCCAAATAAGCCAACATCCCTTGATAATCCTTACGTTTTAAGGCTCCAAAGAGGATTTGAGGTCGATAACCTTCCTGCTCTTTTTCTTTGATAAACTCAACCAAGCGAGTCAAGGCAGGGAGGTTATGAGCACCATCCAAGTAAATCTGTGGACGAATACGCTCCAAACGACCAGCCCAATGGGTCTGTTTCAAGGCCTTTCTTACAGCCTGTTCATCAACAACTTCCTTTCCTTCTCCCATAAAAAGAAGAAAAGTTTGCAATGCCAAGGCCGCATTTTCCTGCTGATAGGCTCCTTCTAAACCTATTTTCAACTGCGAAAGATTCAGCAACGAACTTGAAAAATCACCATTCAGCATTGAAAAATCCTGACCTGCCTGATAAAGGTCAACAGCTAAAGATTCCGCTTTTTCCTGACAGACAAGGCTAGCTTCTGGAGCTAGCTTAGCAATCACTGCCTTCTTACCAGCCTTGAAAATACCAGCTTTTTGCTCTGCGATCGCTTCTAGACTATCGCCCAGAGTCTCCTGATGGTCAAGTCCGATGGAAGTGATAACAGCAATCTCTCCAGTTACCACATTAGTCGTGTCAAGTAGGCCACCAATTCCTACTTCTAATAAAACCAAATCCACTTCTTGCTCCCTAAAATAAAGAAAAGCAACTAAGGTCAGCAATTCAAAAAAGGACAACTGATCATGGGTTTGCAGAAGCGTTTTTTCCATCTCCTTGACCTGCTCCGCTAAACGGATAAAGTCTACATCAGCTATTGGTTGCCCATTAATACAGATTCGGTCATTGATAGAGACGATATGAGGGGAGGTAAAGGACGCAACTTTTTTGCCATGCCCCATAAATAACTCCCTCATAAAAGCAATGGTAGAACCTTTTCCATTAGTTCCTGTTACGTGGATAATAGGATAAGACTTCTCGGGATTCCCCAACAAATCCACCGCTTCTTGCATTCGGCCCAAACCTGATCGAAAATTCAAACCAATCCGACTATGGAGCCATTCTTCTACTTCAAACATATACATCTCCTTGACAAAAGTCCAATCAATTACCACATCAAAGCATGATGACTAATAAAAACAAGGCCAGGATTTTCGTCCCGACCTCTAACCTGGTTAGCTAATAACTAGCTCCTATGAATATTAACTTGGGCTAAAAACACCCCCAGACTTACCAGTCTCTCTTATTTAAAGGAACTGGGGTAAAAATATCCCCCGAACTTACTGACGGTTTTTATTTTTAGCGTCAGGCTAAAAACGTCCCCCGGACTGCCTGCGTTTCTAATTTCTAGCGCAGGGGTAAAAACGTCCCCTGGACGTTCCAACTCTTCTAATTTCTAGGAGTTGGGGTAAAAATATCCCCCGGACTTACTGACGGTTTTTATTTTTAGCGTCAGGCTAAAAACGTCCCCCAGACTGCCTGCGTTTCTAATTTCTAGCGCAGGGCTAAAAACGTCCACTGGACGTTCCAACTCTTCCAATTTCTAGGAGTTGGGCTGATACAGTCTCCCAGACTGTATCACTCCTCCATAAAGCTGTTGAAGACTTCTTCAATCATGTTCCATTCGTCTTCTGAGTCTTCTGGGATTGGTTGCAATTCGCCTTCTGTTCCATCTTCGTTTTCGATGAATGAGTAAGCTTGGATTTCAACTTGTCCGTCTTCGTCTTCTTCTGCGTTAACTGGCACTAGAAGAACATAGTTTTTACCAAATTCTTCTTTTCCGTCAATGGTCAAAAGGATTTCAAACAAGGTTTCATTTCCTTGCTCATCTACTAGTGTGATTAATTCACGTTCTTCGTGGTCGTGGTTATGATCGTGTGACATAGCCTCTCCTTTATATTAAAATTTTCTATCTAAATAATTTTGTAAAATCAGCTGAGCTGCTAACTTATCAATGACTTTCTTACGTTTATTGCGACTTATATCTGCTTGTTCAATCAACATGCGTTCCGCAGCAACTGTTGTCAAGCGTTCATCCTGATAGTCTACTGGTAAACCAAAAAGCTCTTCTAGCTTTGCTCCGTATGCCTGACTAGCTTCCACGCGCGGTCCGCTTGTATTGTTCATGTTTTTAGGTAAGCCCACTACAAATCGTTCCACCTTGTAAGCATCAACCAGCTCCTTAACGCGGTCAAAACCAAATTGGCCTTGCTCCTCATTGATTTGGATGATTTCAAGCCCTTGAGCTGTAAAACCGAGCGGATCGCTAATAGCCACCCCTACCGTTTTTGAACCGACGTCCAATCCCATAATTCTCATAGATTACAGATCGACTCCTTGTCCTTTAAGGTAGTAGCGAACCAATTCCTCAACGATTTCATCACGCTCATACTTACGGATTTGATTTCGTGCATTATTATAACGAGGAACGTAGGCAGGGTCTCCACTCAATACGTAACCTACGATTTGGTTAATCGGGTTGTAGCCCTTATCGTTCAACGAAGCATAGACATCAGTCAAAGTTTCGCTAATTTCTTTTTTATTGGAATCGTCCAATTTAAAACGTACTGTTTCTTCAGTAAATCCCATTCTAACACCCTCTTTCCTTAGAATAGTACCATTATAGCATAATTCCTTACCTTCTACAATTCAGGCAGTCTATTTATTTGGATTTTCTACTGTTCTGTCGCGCCATTTGCCAATCTGTCTGAAATATATTTGCTTGGTTCATTCTTCAAGAGATTCTCTAAGCCAATGTTCTTCAAATACTCCAACTGAGAAGCCTTCTTGACATCCAGAACTTGAAAATCAAAACTGGTCGTTGTTTGAAGTTCTGTTGCACTCAATAGTTTAGTTTCAAGCTTAAATCCTACTAATTTACGAGCTTCTATGATGGCCTCATCCTTCTCCTCTGCCTCGAGAAGAGCTTTTTGAGTTTCTTCCACTCCGTGTTGGTCAATATAGGTCTTCAACTCATCTGAGACTGGACGCTTTTGTTGAATAGTTAGGCTCAAAAAAGTCTTGTCTTTATAAGTAATGGTTTGGGTTTGCTGACTGTCATCATCTGACTTGGGCAAGACCAAAGTCTTGGTGACAACTGTATTCTTCTCAGCATTTTCAATAACTGGCAATGCCGACTGAAGCGTATCCTTTTCTGTTTTTGTAGCTGGTCCCGCTTCTTTTTTCTGTCCGCAACCAACCAGGACAAAAAGAAAAGCTAGACTAACAAGAACTATTTTTTTCATTTCTTTCTTCTTTCTTTTTGAGATTAAAATAGAATAAGACTGGGAATTGCTCCCAGCCTTGATGTTTATAGAGCTGCACGCAAACGCGCTTCTGCATTTTCTACATTACGGACAGAGCGTGGTAGGAAGGCACGAATATCGTCTTCCTTATAGCCAACTTGCAGGCGTTTTTCATCTACAAGAATTGGGCTCTTTAAAATTCTCGGTGTTTCCATAATCAGATTGAGGACTTCGTTGACACTCAAATCTTCAATATCCACTCCAAGGGCTTTGGCATAGCGATTTTTAGATGAAACGATGCTGGCTATTCCGTTATCTGTTTTGGTTAGAATATCCAGTAATTCTTCTCTAGTAATCCCTTCTTTACCAAGGTTTTGTTCTTTATAACTTAACTGGTGGGCATTGAGCCAGGTTTTCGCTTTTTTACAGCTAGTACAACTTGAGACTGTATAAATTTTAATCATGTACCTACCCCTTTCGCTACATGTTACTATCAGTTTAGTCTATTATACCATAAAAAACATCCGACTTGCGACCTATTTTTAAATTTTTTTGACTTTTTTCGTCATTTTCGTACTTTTTTCTTGACAAAATGAAATTTACAGCCATTCTTTATATTTCTTGATATAGATTTTTTTCACAATTGTCACGCTAATCATGTACAAAATGATGATAAAAATCAAAAAGATGAAATAAATCGGTTTCAAAGGAGTTAAATGAAGAAGGCTAGCTAGTGGACTGTAGGGAAGGAAGGTCACAAAGGCTGCAGCCAATAAGGTTGTCACAAGGACTAGCCAAGCTGGACGACTTTGTAAAAAGGGAATTTTAGCTGAACGCAACATATGGATAACCATGGTCTGCGACCACATGGACTCGATAAACCAACCCGTTTGGAACAAAACAATAAAGCCTACGGCAGACTCTGCCCCATGAACGTAAGTTTGACCTGTTGTCATAGGTACAATGATAAAATAAAGCAAACTGAAGGTCAAAATATCAAAGGCAGAAGAGATAGGTCCCATCCAAATCATGAAACGTGTGATGGACTTAGCTTCCCAGGTATGCGGATTTCTCAAAAAATCTTTATCCACCTTGTCAAAAGGCAAGGCAATACAAGACAAATCATAGACTAGATTTAGGATAATCAAATGAACTGGAGCCATCGGTAAAAATGGTAAAAAGATTCCAGAGACCAATAGGGATAAGATATTTCCAAAATTAGAACTCACTGTCATTTTGATATATTTGGTCATATTGGCATAAACCTTACGACCTTCAACAAGTCCTTTTTCAAGCACCATTAGATCCTTATCAAGCAGGATAACATCAGCTGTTTCTTTGGCAATATCTACTGCTGTATCAACAGAAATCCCCACATCTGCAACTTTCATAGAAGGAGCATCATTGATTCCATCTCCCATATAGCCAACAGCATGACCATTGGCCTTAAATTGCAAAATAATCCTTGCTTTTTGATCAGGAGAAAGTTTGGCAAAGACTGTTACCTCCTCTACGGCTTGGGCCAATTCTTGATCACTCATCTGATCAATTTCAGACCCCAACAGCATCTGATTGATATCCAAACCAACCTTTTCACAGACTGCTTGGGTAACTTTTTCGTTGTCTCCCGTCAAAATCTTTGTTTGAACCCCATGCTCTAACAGAGCCTTAATTGCTGGTGCTGCAGATGGTTTAGGAGGATCTAGGAAAGCTAAATAACCAGTTAGAATCATATCTCCTTCGTCATCAACTGTATAGGCATGACCTTCCCTCAAACCTGACTTATAGGCCACTCCCAAGACACGCAAACCTTGTTGATTTAGCTGTCTGACTTCTGCTAAGATTTCTTCTCTAATAGCATCTGTCAAGGGAGTAATCATTCCATGATACTCCGCATGACTGGAAATCATCAACATTTCCTCAAGAGCTCCCTTAGTTACCAAACTAACCGTTTCGTGTTCATCCTTAACGATAACACTCATCCGTCTACGTTCAAAATCAAAGGGAAGCTCATCTATTTTTTGAAAGGTTTGAGCCAGATTTTGGAGGATATCGTGTTCTTTTGCTTCCTTTTCAGTCCGTTTGATGATAGCTCTGTCCATCAAATTTTTCAAGCCAGTTTGAAAATAAGAATTGAGATAAGCTCGTCTCAAGACGGTCAAATCCAAGCGTCCGTGGATGTCCAAGGGATATTCTAGAACGATTTCATCTTGGGTTAGAGTTCCTGTCTTATCTGTACACAAGATATCAATCGCCCCTAAGTCCTGTATGGCATTGAGTTTCTTGATAACCACTTTTTCCTTGGCCATGATAATAGAACCCTTAGCTAGGCTAGCGGTAATAATCATAGGAAGCATCTCAGGTGTCAGCCCGACACCCACACTCAAGGCAAATACGCCAGCTTCCAGCCAGTCGCCATCTGTTAAACCATTGGACAAGAAAACGATGGGCACCATGACCAACATCAAACGGATCAAGAGCCAAGAGATACTATTCATCTCCCGCTCAAACGAAGTAGGCTCGTCATAGGTGTTCAGAGTCTGCTCAATGGCCCCCATCATGGTATCATCACCAACCGCCAAAACCACGGCCTTGGCACTACCAGACAAGACATTAGTTCCCATAAAAGCCAGGGATTCGGCTTCGAGAAGACTATCAGCTTGTTGAACTGTTGCCTTGGTCAATGCCAATTTTTCAACAGAATCACTTTCGCCTGTCAAGCCAGACTGTTGGACAAAGAAATCGCGTGACTCAAATAACAGAAGATCTGCTGGAATCATATCCCCAGCGCTTAATTTAACCACGTCACCTACTACCAAGTCATCGATAGGTACTTCTTGGATTTCTCCTTGACGAATGACAGTCGCTGTGTTGACAATCATTTTTGAAAGATTGGTGGCTGCCTTATCACTGCGGAGTTCTTGGACAAAGCGAATGCCTCCAGAAATGAGGACTAGGACAACGATGATAATAGAAGTCGTCGGATCCTCTTGACCTGGTTTTGCCAACCAGACATTGGTCACCAAGGAAATCACGGCGATGACCAGCAAGATGATTGTAAAAGGATTGATAATGGATTCGTAAATCTTTTTCAAAATCGAATCTTCTTGGCCTTTGGTAATCACATTTTCGCCATAGAGGTCACGATTTTTTTCGACTTGTTCCTCTATCAAACCGTTTAAACTGGTATGATAAAAAGTTAGACTCTCGTCTAAAGGGACTTGAATAGCTGTTGCTAATCTTTCTTTTGTAGTTTTCATTGGTTTCTCCTATCTGTATGAATGATGTGTTTCATACACAGAGACCAATCACTTTATAAGGGCAGAACGACACAAATCAGCGATTGGCTGTGTATGTGCGGTTCCGGATGATCGTCAATTTGCATCGTCTGTCTCCTTTCTTTGTTTTAAACAGTAGAAAATCCTACCATCAAAAAATGGCAGGATTAAAAAACTAATTATCTGTTTTTTCGTTCAAGCTTTAACTCCATAGGGCAATGTAATGAGCTTAGTCTTGGCCTTCGCGACCAGGACTGTTGACCAACTAGTAGTGTCTCCACTGCTTTGCGGTAGTCATCCGTATCCCTATGGTAGCCTCACCTACCGTTTTCGTCTTTCAGTATAAACCTTTAAAATTTAAAAGTCAATCATTTGAGTTGTTTGACTCTTAAATGACTATCAACTCTTTGGGAGCTAGGGTCAATAATTCACAACCTATCTCTGTAATCAAGATATCATCCTCGATACGAACGCCATATTTGCCTTCGATGTAGATACCCGGCTCGTCGGTCAAGGCCATACCCGCCTTAATAGTTTCTGTAGAAGTCTGGCTAAAGTAAGGCTCTTCATGAATATCCAGTCCAATACCGTGTCCGATTCCGTGGGTAAAGTAGTCGCCATAGCCTGCTTCGATGATAATATCACGAGGAATTTTGTCAAAGTCACGGAAACCTAATCCTGCCTTAGCTTGGTCAATCAAGGCTTGGTTGGCTTTCAAAACCGTATTGTAAATTTCTGCCTGCTCGTCGCTAACATGCCCTAGATAGATAGTCCGTGTCATATCACTGACATAGTGATCATAGAGACAGCCGAAGTCCATTGTAATAGCTTCTCCCAATTCCACTGGTTTGTGCATGGGATGGGCATGGGGTTTAGAAGAGTTGATACCGCTAGCTAGGATAGTGTCAAAAGACAAGCCAGATGCTCCCAACTCACGCATACGGAAGTCAAGGAAGTTGGCAATCTCAATTTCAGTTTTTCCTGGTTTGATAAAGTCAAGTGCATCGCGGAAAGCTTGGTCTGAGATAGAACAAGCCTTGCGAATAGTCGCAATCTCCTTCTCATCCTTAATCATTCGAAGACCTTCAACAAACTGAGTTTGTGGAAGCAAGTCAATTCCTTCAAAAGCTGCCTGCATACGGTGATAATAAGAGACCGAAATCTCGTCCTCAAAACCGATTCTAGACAAGTCCATATCCTTGACAATGCCTGCAATGACAGCCAATTCATCGCGGTCAGCCACAATCTCAAAACCTGTTACTTCTTGCTTAGCTGCGATGATATAGCGAGAGTCTGTCACCAAGACCTGACGGTCACGGCTAATAAAAACTGTTCCGTTCGAACCCCAAAAACCAGTCAAGTAGTAGACGTTTTTAAGGTTGTTGATAATGATGCCATCTAGTTCTTTTTCTTGCATTTTAGCGAGAAATGCTTGTACACGTTTATTCATGATGTAACTTTCCTTTCAAATACTGTCCTGTGTAGCTGGCTTCATTGGCCGCTACTTCTTCTGGAGTTCCTGTTGCGATGATGGTTCCACCACCGACACCGCCCTCAGGTCCCAAGTCAATAATATGGTCTGCCGTCTTGATAACATCCAGATTGTGCTCTATAACAAGGACTGTATTGCCATCGTCAACAAAGCGAGCTAAAACCTTGAGCAGGCGAGCAATATCCTCGGTATGAAGCCCTGTCGTCGGCTCATCCAGAATGTAGAAAGATTTTCCTGTCGAGCGTTTGTGGAGTTCGCTAGCTAACTTCATACGTTGGGCTTCTCCCCCAGAAAGAGTAGTAGCTGGTTGACCTAGCGTCACATAGCCCAGTCCCACATCCTTGATAGTCTGAAGTTTACGCTGAATTTTCGGAATGTGTTGGAAGAATTCCACCGCATCGTTGACGGTCATGTCCAAGACCTGCGAGATATTCTTTTCCTTGTAGTGAACTTCTAGGGTTTCACTGTTGTAGCGAGTCCCGTGGCAAACTTCACAGGCAACATAAACGTCTGGTAAGAAGTGCATTTCAATCTTGATAATCCCGTCACCTGAGCAGGCTTCACAACGGCCTCCCTTGACGTTGAAACTGAAACGGCCCTTCTTGTAGCCTCGAATCTTGGCTTCGTTTGTCTGGGCAAAAAGGTCACGTATATCGTCAAAAACTCCCGTATAGGTAGCCGGGTTAGACCTTGGCGTTCGTCCGATAGGGCTCTGGTCAATGTCGATCAAGCGGTCTACATGCTCAATACCTGTAATCGTTTTAAACTTACCAGGTTTGTCTGAATTACGGTTGAGCTTCTGAGCAATGGCTTTTTTGAGAATGCTGTTGATTAAGGTCGACTTGCCTGAGCCCGACACCCCTGTCACTGCGATAAATTTTCCTAGTGGGAAGCGAGCGGTGACATTTTGTAGGTTGTTCTCACGCGCTCCTGTAACCTCGATAAAACGACCATTCCCCACACGGCGCTCTTCTGGCACTGGAATGGCACGTTTGCCTGACAAGTACTGCCCTGTGATAGACTTACTGTTACGAGCTACCTGTTTAGGCGTACCTGCCGCAACAATTTCCCCACCAAAAACACCCGCACCAGGACCAACGTCAATCAGATAATCCGCCTCACGCATGGTATCTTCGTCATGTTCCACTACTATGAGAGTATTGCCCAAATCACGCATCTTTTTGAGACTGGCAATCAGACGGTCATTATCCCTCTGGTGAAGACCGATTGACGGCTCGTCTAGGATATAGAGGACACCTGATAAGTTAGAGCCAATCTGGGTCGCCAAGCGAATACGCTGACTTTCCCCACCTGAAAGGGTTCCTGCCGAACGGGACAGGGTTAGATAGTTAAGGCCCACGTTATTAAGGAAGGTCAAACGATCCTTGATTTCCTTGAGAATAGGCCGAGCAATGATGGCTTCATTTTCAGACAAGGTCAGCTGGCTCACCAAGTCCAAGTGGTCTGCGATAGATAGGTCTGAAATTTCTCCGATATGTGGTCCTTTCTCACCACCAACACGGACAGACAAAGCCTGGTCATTGAGGCGATAACCGTGACAGGTTCCGCAGGTCAGCTCATTCATGTAGAGACGCATCTGGGTGCGAGTGTAATCGCTGTTTGTCTCGTGATAACGACGCTTGATATTATTAACAACTCCCTCAAAAGGAATGTCAATATCGCGCACGCCACCAAATTCATTCTCATAGTGGAAATGGAATTCCTTACCATCAGATCCATAGAGAATCAAGTTCTTGTCTTCTTCTGACAAGTCCTCAAAAGGCTTATCCATATCCACTCCAAAAGCTGTCATAGCCTGCTCTAGCATATTTGGATAGTAGTTGGATGAGATAGGATTCCAAGGTGCTAGCGCTCCCTCACGTAAGGTTTTGCTGGCATCTGGTACTACCAAATCAGTATCCACCTCCAGCTTAATACCCAAACCATCACACTCACTACATGAGCCAAAAGGAGCATTGAAGGAGAAAAGACGTGGCTCTAACTCTGGAACAGTAAAGCCACAAACTGGACAGGCATAATGCTCAGAGAAGAGCAACTCAGAGTCGTCCATAGTATCGATAATGACATAACCTTCTGCAATACGAAGGGCAGCCTCAATGGAATCAAAGAGACGACTACGGATACCCTCCTTGATAACAATACGGTCAACCACGACATCAATATTGTGTTGCTTACTCTTAGACAACTCTGGCACTTCGGTCACATCATAGACTTCCCCATCCACACGGACACGAACATACCCATCTTTCTGAATCTTTTCAATAATGCTCTTGTGCTGTCCTTTTTTCTTGCGAATAACTGGGGCTAAGATTTGCAGACGTTGGCGTTCAGGTAACTCCAAAACCTTATCCACAATTTGCTCCACAGAAGAAGCCTTGATAGCTCCATGTCCGTTGATACAGTAAGGTGTCCCCACACGCGCGTAGAGGAGACGCAGATAATCATTGATTTCAGTCGTCGTTCCCACCGTCGAGCGAGGGTTTTTGCTAGTCGTTTTCTGGTCAATGGAAATAGCTGGGCTGAGACCATCAATGGCATCTACATCTGGTTTTTCCATATTTCCCAAGAACTGGCGAGCGTAGGCTGACAAACTCTCCACATAGCGACGTTGTCCCTCCGCATAGAGAGTGTCAAAGGCCAGACTGGATTTCCCTGAGCCTGACAAGCCGGTCACAACAACCAACTTGTCTCGCGGAATCTCCACATCAATATTTTTTAAATTGTGGGCACGCGCCCCATGAATGATAATTTTATCTTGCATCTTTGTTCTTTCTAGTCCATTATTGCTTACCATTATACCAAAAAAAGTGAGATTCTATTACCCAAAAGGCCGATTTTGTAGTATAATCAAGAACTGCTTATTTTATGTTTCTTTGGGGCTTCCTAACCCTTATATCACGCGCTTTTTAATAAAAATCACTAATATTACTGTTTACTACTTGCTCCCCCAAAGTACGCAAAAAGGGGAGCAAAAAAGCCCCACAAAAGGGCTAGGATTTGACGAATTCAGCAGGCAAGAAACTAGCACGGTCAAACGTGCTTTTTTTATTGCTGGTTGCTGATAGGTATATTATACCATGAAGCGCGTGGTTTATAAGATTATGACCTCACAAAAGCCCCCAGATTCGTTTCTGAGGGCTTGTAGTTTATCCATGGTTGTTTTAGTTGTCCAGTACGAAACAAAGCAAAATAGGGGGCGAATATGAAGCCTCAGCCTACATTTGCCAACATTTACGCTTCTAATTCTTGTAGTAAGGTTAAATCTAAACCATCAAGGTCAACATCTATTTCAAAATCCATGTTTAAATCTATTTCCATATCCTCTAATTGGATATTCTCCAAATCAATCAAAAAATCTTCAATCATGTCATCCCCCCTCACTTAAATCTCAACATTTCTCAACAAAACACCCCAAACGCCTACTTATATGCTTCTAGCTCTCCGTTCTGGTGGATTCTCGCAAAATTTAAGACGGCTATCTGTTTATATCGGTGGTAGCTAGTGGATTTTGTCCCAGCAATTTCTAAACATTCGCTTACTGTTTTCTTTCTCATGTAGCAATAATGGATAATAAAGTATTTTCTGGCTCGCTTGTTCTCTATGCCATTGATGTCTTGGGCGAATATTTCCAACCCCTCACGGATTGCTTTTTCATGCTCACCGCTCAAATTCCACTGATCAGGTAAGACAAGTCCCCAAGCCTCTTCATCTATCGTAACTTGGTTTTCACTCCCTGCCATCCTCTGGAAACGTAGAAAGTAAGTCATCCGCTCTCTGACGTTCATCATCGTTTTAAACTTATCCAGCTCCATTAGTTCGCTCCTTTGTGATATAATTAGTCTAAAGAGAAGTGAGGTAGAGATAATAGTGTCGCTACGCAACTTCATAGTATGAGATGACGGGACAGGCACACCGTCCACTACTCTTTAGCGCTTAGATTGTTCTAGGCGTTTTTTTGTGCTCACCTATTACCCCACATTTGCTAAGTGTTCTATGGCTTTTTGCCTTACTCGATATACCGAGGCTGTAGATACACCTATTTCCTCAGCAACTTGCCAAGCGTCAAGATCATTCAAGTAAAAAAATCTTAGAACAGAACGCTCAAGCGGATTGGCCAGTTTATCAATCAGCCTAGATATTCCCATTCTCTCTTCAGTAAGTCGCTCAATTCTCTGTAAAGTGTCCTCTTTTAGTTTTAGAACGCTTATAAGGTTATTCTCTGCTGTATTTACCCTGCTTGTTTGTACTCTAGTAGTGCTCAGTTCTTGCTTTTTGATAATACCACTTTCTAAAGCTGCAAGCTCCAAATATAAGCCTTCTATTTCTTTATTGATCCACTTAACGCCCTCTAGTTTTTCTTTTACCTGCTCTGGTGTCATGCCTTGGCCTCCTGTGTGATATAATAATATTATTGAGATTATAGCTGAGGCGGAGTGCCTTGGCTTTTTTGCATTTTCTCTATGTTCGCTCTTAGTTCAAGGATTAATCTGTTCCCCGGGAGAAAAAATGTACAATGACGGGTGAAGCTCATAGAAGCGCGTGGGGAGGGAGATAACCCCCGTATCTCCTTATGGTTTGATAAGCAATTAAGGGACGTTTTTATCTCCCTTATTTCCTTGTCATTCTGCAAGCAATTAAGGCAAGTTATTTCTTTGCTTATCTGCTTATCATTTGGTAAGCAACAAATCCAAAATAACAGACTTTTAAATTGCTCTTATTTCCCTGTCATTTTGTAAGGAAAAAATCCAAATTAAGGAAGCTAATAAGTCTCCTTATCTCCTTACAGTTTCTCAGGGAGCAAAATCAAAATAAGCGATGTTATTTCCTGTCTTATTTCCTTACCGTTTGACAAGGAGAAAAACGAAAATAAGGAGCTTTTAAATTCGTCTTAACTCCCTATCGTTTTGTAAGCAATTAAGAAGGCTTATTGTCGTCCTTATCTGCTTGTCGTTCTGCAAGGAGTAAATCCGAAATAAGAGGGCTAAAAACTTCGCTTATCTGCTTGTCGTTTCTCAGGGAGTTAAGGAGGGTTTTTATTGCTCTTATCTGCTTGATAAATGATAGGGGAATATAGCCACTTTCTCGGCGTTCGCTCGGAGTTCAACACACATAACCCTGCCATTTGTCAGGCATATTTACTGCCACTACCTAACCAAAATCTTACCATTTTTTGGAACGCTTACCGCACCCTTTTTTGGAACGCTCTGCTTACTTAAACCCTTGATATATCTAGCTTTTTTAACATTCAAACCGTCTAATATGTAGTATTTGTTCGTTTTGTAAATTACACACTACTTCATATTGTCTCACAATCTCGAACCATTCAGCCAAAATCTATCCCCTTTTTCAATATACTTCAAAAACTTCTTATAGTGCTTATGATACCTGTCACGTTTCATATACCTTGGTCTTTCAGGGAAACCATCAAACATATATCTACCACGTCTAGGACTCCACCCTGGTTCTACCTTTCTAGCTTCTTTTAGTGCAAGCTCCCAGTAGTATTGGCAATCCGTTTTACTGCGGTTCAGGGTATGCTTGTGGATATCTAGACAGGTACCGCAACTAAAATACAAATACCGTTTATAAAGCAACCTGCACCGTCTACCACAATCAGGGCAAAGAAAAAAATATCGATTACCTCCCTTAGTTCCTGCTATTCTGTCTAATTCAAATGACTCTCCACCAAAATCAATTATTAAATTATCCAAATCAATCTCTAAACGTTGACCGTCCAACTCGGCTATACCCTTAGATATTCCTCTCAGCTTCATTGGTTTAGTGATTGTTTCTATTGCTAACCGCTTCATTATTTCCCTCTATATGGAAAAACCCAAAACTATTGGGTTCAGTAGTAGTGAAACCACAAAAAGAGGCAATGCCCCTTTGCTATTATTCTTCACTGAGTAAGCCACTTACTACCACATCACGGACAAATTGAGCTTGTTTTTCTTTGGGTAGTTGCAAAGCTTCAAGTAAAGACTCTAGAACTTGCTTGTCAGTTCCTGCAATCAACTTCTTAATGATATTCTGGAATTGTCCTTCCAAGTACTCGCAAAAATGTATCCGCTGTGCTTGTGTCGGCTGCACTGGTACTGGTGAGCTATCTGCAATCAGCAAGAAGCAGGCTTCCGCGATTTGGGCGAATAACTTTGCACGCGCTTCAGGGTGTCTGTATAACTCATAGGCATTTATGCTGGTGTCTTCCGTCCGAAGCTTCTCACCTAGTTCAATCAGTTTAGGCGTATCTTCAAGACATACTGGTGTTGCATCCGCCATAAAATCGTCACGTTTGCGATTGAGTTCCTCCAGTTCCTGATCTGCCTGTTCAAAGTATGCTGGTTCTATCATGGAATTCCTCCTTTTTTATTTGGTTAAAAATTACGCTTCATCCTCTTGTCTTTGATGTCTGTCATGTTGTATACATTCCCCTCTGACCGTTTGCCAATGCGACTGACTAGCTTATCATTATAGATTCTGGCCAGCTCTTTTCCGTTGTGATTGGTGTTGATGATAGTTGTGTCTCGCTTATCAAAAATCTTGAAAAGAAAGGCCTGTACCCAATTATTAGCTTCATTTTTTTGGCTATTCATAACGCTTTCTGTTCCTAAATCATCAATAAAGAGATAGTCAACCTCAGTCAGCAACTTCAAGGCATCATACTCTGTAAAATCACTCTGTCTATACTGCCAACCTGACTGAATGCGCGTGATAATCTCAGTAATACTGACAAAAAGCACACTCTTAGGCTCATTCCTAGACTTATAGCCCTCGTTAATGACTTTGGCCATAGAATAGCATAAATGACTTTTGCCAGTACCTGGATTGCCCATAATTAGCGTGTTCCCTGTCATACCGTTTAGGTACTCCTTAGCTTGTTTGATAGCAAACTCCTTGGCCTCGTGTTCCTCTTTTGTCTCGGCTTTGAAAGTGCTAAAAGAGGCCTCTCTCAGCTCATTTGACACCGTACTTTCACGCGCTAGCACATCATAGGTTGAAGAGTCCAGATCATGGCCTAGGGCTTTTTCTATGCCCTCTAGTTCCGTCTGTTTGATGTTCTCCCTAGTGCATTCCATACAGTAGGGTGATGTATAACCATCTGGCTTTTTGAATTGTACTAGGTTAATCTGATGAGTTGGGCAAAGCTCATCAGTGACCTTTATTTTTTCATTGAGCTGGTCTGTATTCAGTAATTCCATTGTTTCTCCTCTCCGTCAGTAGATAAACGGGTCTTGAATATCATCGTCAGACTGACCTTGTTTCTTTTGCTGAAACAGTCTCTGTTCATCTTCGACTTGTACCATGGTTCTAATACCATTCTGTCGCCAGTTCTTGAGTATTGAATTGATATAGCTAAAAGATCGCTTGCCGTTATCTGCAGCCTTGTCTATAGCAATCTTGATAACCTCTAGCTCCATACCGTCAAGAGTGAGGTAGTCAGTCAGTATTTGATATTGTTGCCCATCCATAACCCCTATACGCTTTTGGTAATAGTTAGAGATTTCAGCAGTAGGAGCAGAAGAAGTTTTTTTCTCTATCTCTTCTTCTAACTCTTTCTCTATCTCTTTCTCTATCTCTGTCTTACATGTAGTTAACAATGTAAGATTGTCAGATGACATTGTAAGATTTTCCTTTTGTTCTCGTTGCTGTTTCCGATATTCTCGCATGTATGCTGCTTGGTTGGTTTCCTGCTGTACCAAGGCTTTTGCCTGCGGTAGTTCTGCGTTTTTATCTTCATCAACTTGTATTAGACCACACTTAGTAAAGTATGCCATGGTCATATCTATATCATCTTCCGATACGTCTAATTTTAGGGCTAACTCTTCCTTGAGATTGTCAAAGTAACCCTCATAGTATAAAATACAGTCACTTTCTAAGCTCTCTAGCATGAGCCTAATATAAATCACCGTCATAGTGTACCCACCAGGTACCGTTTTTAGTCTCTTGATAAAAATATTATCAAAAAATTTCTTATCAATTTTTAGCCAAAAATATATTTTAGTTTTTGCCATTCTCCACCCCCAGAAACTTCCAGATGTCCGTAACTTTGTAATAGATTTTCCTAGTATCTTCTAGTGGTGGCTGATACCGTCTTAGCCCTGCTTTTTCCCACTTTTGGAGTGTCATGTATTTTATATCTAACTCGTCCATGACTTCCTGGGCTGATATTAAGCCTGTCAGTCGTGGTTTGACTGTATCACGCGCTTCCAGGTATCTTTCCACTACCTCCAGAATACCATGCGCTAGGTCTTGCTCGCTTTCTCGGCTTAGGCTAAACATATCCGCCCACCTCCTTCAAGGTTTCTTTGTAGCTTTCTAGGTCGCTGTTCATCAACACCGCTAGGCGCTTTTCTTCTTCTCGTATCTGATTGTAAAATGTTTTTGCACCGTCCAGTAGCTCCTCTTTGTTAGCAGGGATAAAATATCCTCTAAATGTCCCATGGCGAACCCCAACAATAGGAACGCTATGGCGCGTGATTAGACGGCTGATAATATCTTGCACGGTTCTTTCTGCTAGCTTAGTGATCAGGCTGATTTCTGCCCCTGTTATGGAGTTTTCAGCCCCTACCTTGATTAGTCTTAATACTCGTTTGTCATTCTCTGATAGACTCATTCAGTGCCTCCGTAAACTCTTACCCCTGCAAGCTGGATATATCGCCCATAATCAGGGTTTAAATCCTCGCTAGGTGTTTCTATCGTCTGTTGGTTTTCTCGCTCAAATTGGGCGCTTTTTTTGCGGTCTAGGTGGTTTAAATAAAGCAGTAGTCCAATCAGTACCACGGAAAAGATAAGTGCCTGTGTGTTGGTTAAATCTAGTTCGTTCATGTTATGCCCTCGCTTGATAATTCTTAATATATTCCGCTTGTTTAGGTTGTTCCATATTCAGCAAGCCGTCTTCGGCTTGTGCCATTTCTTTAATATCTTTAGTCATGGTATGCCTCCAGCTCTTTAGCGTTGTCATTGTTCAAAAGCAAAAAGGCTATTTCATTTAGACGATCGTATAGCTTTTCATTCTGGGCGTATGCTGTATTAGCGTATTTTTTAGCAAGCCATAAGAACGTGGTTGTATCTTTCTGTAGTGCAAACTCAAGCCCTTCAAGAGCTAGGTTATTCATTTCTAAAATATTCATGATGTCGGTTAATTCGTTCCCTAATTCTGCTAGTTTCTTAGCCGATAATAGAACTTGTTGGCTTGATGTTGCTTTTTTTGTTGTCATGTTTTTTACCTCTTTTTCTATCTTTTTATACTTGCCCTGATGGCTTTTTAATGCTTTTTTCTTGTACTGAAGTTCCTCACGCTCTCGGTCGCCAAACTTCTGAGCGTGGGGCTTTTTGAGTTGTTTCTTATACAGGATATCCTCACGCTCAGACTCGCCAAATTGAAAGCGTGAGAAAGTACCAGTTTTAAGAGTTGGCGCTCTCCGTATGGTCAAATTGCCCTAAATATGATATAATCTAGGTATAAATCTTTACTAAAACCTCTTTGATAATAGCTTGCCTGCTTTGTTAAATTCGTTTTAGTGTTAGTGTGAAAGGCTCTGCGGTGTGGTTATTGCTAAGCCTTTTTTTGTTGCTCTCACGCGCTTCTTTGGCGTGTTTTTTTATTTCTGAATGCCATAGCTTTGATTTCCTGATAACTCATATTCAAGCCAATCATGGCTATTACCATATCCTCAAATGCCTGGTATTGCTCCAGCTCGTCACTGGTCAAGCTATCGATTCCATTATAGCCCCCACGTTCTTCCCTTAACTGCTTCGCGTTCCTGTCGGTTACTGCTTTCAGTAGCAGGTTGTTCATGGTGCTATGCGGGTGCTTGGGTGCATTAGTCCATGTCTCAATACTGTCATGCAAGGTTTTTCTTTTTGGCTTTTCTAGCGCCCTCTGCATACGGAACTTAGAAAGTTCATCACGCATTTCAAAGAAGGCTTTGACTAGGTTCTTCTTAAACTCTTTTACGGGTTCTGTATTTCGTAAGTAAGTGATCAGCAATGTTGCTTGTTGTTCATTTAAAATATAGTCCCGTACATTTTGCCCACTCTCTGAAGGTGAAATTTTAAATTGCACCTTTCCAAAACTCTCAAAGTCCTCTCGGTGCTTATTCAGTAAAATCTTCAAATGTCTGTGCTTAACTTCAGCACATTCAGCTATGATTGCACTCGTAGTATACGGCTCTTTTTTACCGTCCATGTAAACAATGTTCATGGTGTCCCTCCTAATCTTCAACGGTAAGTAGTTCGTCAATGGTAACGCCTAGATACTCGGCTACCTTTTGCAAGGTTTCAATATCTGGGCGCTTTGTGCGTTCATAGTATAGTGATATGAGTGCGCTTTTTGATATGCCTGTTGCCTTGTGAACGTCACTAACTTTTTTACGTTGTTTTGCTAATATGACACGAAAATTATTGTTCATATCGTCAACCCCTCTCGTTATTATTCTATGCAATAATTATCGCATAGAATAATAATAACCAATAAAAAATAAATTGTCAACAAAAAAATTATTCTTTGCGATAATTTTTTATTGTGTATTTCAGAAGATAATTGTAAAATGTATCTAAGGAGGGATAGTTGTGATAAAAAATAATTTAGCAAATATCTTGAAGACAAAAGAAAAAACAGCTGCATGGCTATCAGTTAAAACTGGAATAACTCCAGCAGCCTTGTCTAAAATTGTTAATAACAGCAGTACAAAAATAGATTACATAACATTAAATAAAATTTGTTTGGCGCTAAAAATAGAACCAAAGGATTTTTTTGACTTTTTACCCTATGATTACGAAGTAGAAAGTATATACGATAATAAAGATATAAAAGTTTCTCTAAAATCATTTGAATTAGATGAAAAGCCTAACAGTTCTCAAATAGAGAGTTTGGATTTTTATCAGCATCAAGCAGATAATATAGATATTGAAGTTAGTTGTGATTTTGGGTTAGAAGTTAATTTTATGAATACCCCAATGGGAGATAATTTTAGTATCTGGTATATTTCAGCTTACTTTTATGATTTGGATTATAATTCATTTACTGTTAGCATAGATATTGATGATGATAGTATAGGCTTTCTAAAAAAATACATTGCACCATATGATAAGGGCGAATTATTTAAAATAATTAAGCGTGAAATAATTTCAAAAATTCAATCCAATTATTTCGATTGGTTCGAAAATCAATATGGAAAAGTTAGTAAAGAAGAATATGGATTTTTAAAATCATTAAATTGGTGGATTGGTGAAGGTACTCAGGATTACAAAGTGAATGATGAAGATATTCAAGTAATGATTGATATTGAAAAGAAAGACTAACCCACGCGCCACAATGTTCAACAATCCTGAAGCGCGTGCTTTCTCGGAGTTCGCTCGTGCTTCAACCCAACATAAGCCCCATATCTACTAATTTTGTTGATGTCAACAAATGTCAACCACTTACAATGTTTTAGAAAGGATACTTTATTATGGAACTCCAACAGTACGATGAATTAACTTTTGAAAATATCAAACACATAGACGAAAATGGAGTAGAATTTTGGTACGCTCGGGACTTACAAAAGACCCTTGAGTATACAGAATGGAGGAACTTTCTTCTAGTAATTGATAAGGCAAAGATAGCTTGTGATACCGCCAAAAACCCCATTGTAGAGCATTTTGTTGACGTCAACAAGTCAATTTCAAACGGTTATAATACAACAAGAGATATCAAAGATTTTAAACTTACTCGTTACGCTTGTTACCTTATTGTCCAAAATGGTGACCCACGAAAAGAAGTTATAGCACTTGGCCAAACCTATTTCGCGTTGAAAACTCGTCAACAAGAGCTACAAGAAAACTTTGACAATCTTACCGAAGAACAGAAACGCCTTGCTATCCGTGATGAAATAAAACATCACAATAAATCATTATCTGAATCTGCTGGCAATGCTGGCGTTAAAAACTTTGGAAGATTTCACAACTCAGGATACAAGGGGTTATATGGTGGGTTAACTATGCAGGATATTCATAACCTCAAAGAACTAAACGAAGGGGAGCATATTCTGGATTTTATGGGGAGTGCTGAATTAGCTGCTAATTTATTCCGTGCCACTCAGACCGACGAAGTTCTACGACGTAGAAACATAAAAGGCGAAGATCTCGCAAATGATACCCATTTCAACGTAGGGCGAACCATTAGAAATACCATGAAAGAACTTGGAACAACCATGCCGGAGAATCTCCCTACTCCTCGTGAAAGTATACAAGAGTTAAAAAATAAACAGAAAGAACTTGAAAAACAAGCCGATAATAACCAACTTTCGCTCTTTGATGATATGTAATAGTGGGCAATATTAGCCCCGTATCCGCCTTGTTTTTTATTCTGGTATTATTTGCCATCTGACTCTTTAAAATCGAATACAGGGCAAACTATGAAGCCCTAGCATGATATAAAACCTTTTTGATAATAGCTTGCCTGCTGATGTATTTTAGAAAGGTTTATCATCATGAAAATAACTGAAGTTATAAAAAAAGACGGTAGTAAAGTCTATCGTGCTAATGTATATCTAGGAGTTGACCAGGTAACAGGAAAGAAAGTAAAAACCAAGGTAACGGGGCGAACACAAAAGGAAGTAAAACAGAAAGCCAATCAAGAAAAAATAGCTTTTCAAAAAGCAGGATCTACTAGACAAAAGGCTAGCACCATAAAAAACTATCAAGAATTAGCCAATCTCTGGTTAGAAAGTTATAAGAATACGGTTAAGCCAAACACTCAAGGCAATGTTAGAAAGCTAATCGATAATCATATACTGCCCATTTTCGGGGCTTACAAGCTCGATAAGCTCACTACTCCACTTATCCAGTCAATTATCAACAAACTTGCTGACAAGACTAATAGAGGGGAAAAAGGGGCTTTTCTACATTATGACAAGATACACGCTTTAAACAAACGTATCTTACAGTATGGCGTAACCATGCAGGCTATACCGTCCAATCCTGCGCGTGATGTGGTTTTACCTCGTAACACTCAGAAAGCAAAGCGGAAAAAAGTAAAGCACTTTGAAAATCAAGAACTAAAAAAGTTTCTTGGTTATCTCGATAATTTAGATAGCGATAGATATCGTTACTACTATGAGACAACGCTCTATAAGTTCCTATTGGCTACTGGTTGCCGTATCAATGAGGCTCTAGCGCTTAGCTGGTCTGATATTGACTTAGACGGTGCCGTTGTACACATCACCAAAACACTAAATCGGGATTTAGAAATCAATAGCCCAAAATCTAAGGCTAGTTATCGGGATATAGATATAGATCAAGCGACTGTTAGCATGCTAAAGCAGTACAAACTACGCCAAACTAAAGAGGCTTGGAAGATAGGGCAACGTGAAAGCGTGGTATTTTCTGATTTCATTCATGAGTATCCTAGCAGTTCAAGACTTAAAAGAAGATTGCAAACACATTTTAAGCGTGCTGACGTTCCTAACATTGGCTTTCACGGATTCCGTCACACTCACGCTAGTCTCTTGCTTAACTCTGGAATACCATACAAGGAACTCCAGTACCGCCTAGGTCATTCCACTTTATCAATGACCATGGATATATATAGTCACCTCTCAAAAGAGAACGCAAAAAAAGCAGTATCATTCTACGAAACTGCACTAAAAGCACTATAGGGGGAGCAAAAAGGGGAGCAAATTCAAAAATCAACGTTTCAAGACAAAGTAAAAATCCAATAGCAACAGGATTTTTGTTAGATTTATTTTGAAAAAGGCCGATTTTGTAGTATAATAGTACGGTGTGAAAAAATCTGAAAAATGAGGAAGGATAAGGGATATGAAACAAGTTTTTCTCTCTACAACAACTGAATTTAAAGAGATCGATACACTTGAACCGGGTACTTGGATCAATCTCGTCAATCCAACTCAACATGAATCACTCGAAATCGCCAACGCCTTCGATATCGATATTGCCGATCTTCGAGCACCGCTCGATGCGGAAGAAATGTCTCGTATTACCATTGAAGACGAGTATACCCTGATTATCGTAGACGTACCGGTCACAGAGGAAAGAAATAACCGCACCTACTACGTAACCATCCCGCTTGGTATTATCATCACCGAGGAAACCATTATCACTACGTGTTTGGAACCATTACCAGTCCTCGATGTCTTTATCAACCGTCGATTGCGTAATTTCTACACCTTCATGCGTTCGCGTTTCATCTTCCAGATTCTCTATCGCAATGCAGAGCTTTACCTAACAGCCCTTCGTTCAATCGACCGTAAGAGTGAGCAAATCGAAAGTCAACTGCATCAATCAACTCGTAATGAAGAATTGATTGAGCTCATGGAATTGGAAAAAACCATCGTCTATTTCAAGGCTTCCCTCAAAACAAATGAGCGCGTGATTAAGAAATTGACCAGCTCAACCAGCAACATCAAGAAATACCTTGAGGACGAAGACCTGCTTGAAGACACCCTGATTGAAACCCAACAGGCCATCGAGATGGCAGATATCTATGGAAATGTCTTACACTCTATGACAGAGACCTTTGCCTCTATCATTTCCAACAACCAGAACAACATCATGAAAACCTTAGCCCTTGTGACCATCGTCATGTCCATCCCAACCATGGTCTTCTCTGCCTACGGGATGAACTTTAAGGATAATGAAATCCCCCTAAACGGCGAGCCAAATGCTTTCTGGTTAATCGTCTTTATTGCCTTTGCTATGAGTGTCTCGCTCACTCTCTATCTCATCCATAAAAAATGGTTCTAAGAGGAGTTCCTATGTCTCAGATTGATCTACAAAAATTAACTAAGAAAAACCAAGAGTTTATCCACATCGCTACCCAACAATTCATCAAAGATGGGAAAACAGACGCTGAAATCAAGACTATTTTTGAGGAAGTTATTCCCCAAATCCTTGAAGAGCAAGCCAAAGGTACAACTGCTCGTTCCCTCTATGGTGCACCGACCCATTGGGCTCATAATTTCACTGTCAAGGAACAATATGAAAAAGAGCATCCAAAAGAAAATGATGATCCAAAACTCATGATTATGGATTCAGCTCTTTTCATCACTAGCCTCTTTGCCCTCGTCAGCGCCCTCACAACTTTCTTTGCGGCAGATCAAGCTTTCGGCTATGGATTTGTCACTCTCCTATTAGTTGGACTGGTTGGAGGATTTGCCTTCTACTTGATGTACTACTTTGTTTACCAGTATTATGGACCAGACATGGATCGCAGTCAACGCCCACCTTTCTGGAAATCTGTACTAGTTATCCTAGCTTCTATGTTCCTTTGGTTGCTTGTCTTCTTTGCAACAAGCTTCCTACCAGCTAGCCTTAACCCAGTGCTTGCTCCATTGCCACTAGCTATTATCGGAGCAGCCCTCCTAGCCCTTCGCTTCTATCTCAAGAAACGCTTGAATATCCGCAGCGCAAGTGCAGGACCAACACGCTATTAAGAAGAATGATAAAAGCAACTGCAGGTGCGGTTGCTTTTTCACTTACTTTCTTGATTTTAAAGTATTCTTCTGACATCCCACATAGCTCTATCTAATCTTTTGTGATAAAATAGGCTCAATCTATTTCTAGGAGGGTAAAATATGATTTCTACTATTGGTATTGTTAGTTTATCTAGTGGCATTATCGGAGAGGACTTTGTCAAACACGAAGTGGACTTGGGTGTCCAACGTCTCAAGGACCTGGGACTCAATCCCATCTTTTTGCCCCATTCGTTAAAAGGATTAGACTTTATCAAGGACCATCCTGAAGCGCGTGCGGAAGATTTGATGCAGGCCTTTTCTGATGATAGCATTGACATGATCCTATGTGCCATCGGTGGAGACGATACCTATCGTTTGTTGCCCTACCTTTTTGAAAATGACCAACTAGAAAAAGTTATCAAACAAAAGATTTTTCTTGGCTTCTCAGATACAACCATGAACCATCTCATGTTGCATAAACTAGGTGTTAAAACTTTTTATGGTCAATCCTTTTTAGCAGATATTTGTGAATTGAACAAGGAGATGTTGCCCTATAGTCTCCACTACTTTAAAGAATTGATTGAGACGGGAAGAATCTCAGAAATCCGCCCTAGCGACGTTTGGTATGAGGAACGGACTGACTTTAGTCCCAAGGCCCTGGGAACAGCTCGTATCAGTCATGCAAATACCGGTTTTGACTTGTTGCAAGGAAATGCCCAGTTCGAGGGAGAAATCCTCGGTGGTTGTCTCGAATCCCTCTACGATATCTTTGACAACTCTCGATACGCAGACAGCACGGAGCTCTGCCAAAAGTACAAACTTTTCCCTGACTTGTCAAAACGGGAAGGAAAAATTCTCTTGCTAGAAACAAGCGAAGAAAAGCCTGATCCAGAAGACTTTAAAAAGATGTTGCGAACTTTAAAAGATACTGGCATTTTCGAGGTCATCAGTGGACTCTTGGTCGGAAAACCTATGGATGAAACTTTCTATGACGACTATAAAGAGGCACTATTGGATATTATTGACAGCAATATCCCGATTGTCTATAATCTGAATGTCGGCCACGCAACTCCAAGAGCCATTGTTCCCTTTGGCGTTCACGCCTATGTAGATGCACAGGAGCAAGTCATCCGATTTGACTATACCAAATAAAGCTGGGAAGAATTTCTCAGCTTTTTTCTATATTCTCAGATATTCTAGTTACCTACACCCACTAATTGCTGTTTTTCCACTCACAATCATTCTCATGGTCATCAACCAGACCTGCAGCCTGTAGAAAAGACAAGACAGCGACTGGTCCTGTGAACTTGAAGCCTCGTTTTTTAAGATCTTTGGCTAATTTCTCTGACAAGGGTGTTTTAGCTGGGGCTTGGCGGTAATCAGGAACATCGTTAACGATCGTTTTCCCCTCAACAAAAGACCAAAGATAGGCATCAAAAGAGCCATATTCTTCCTGTAGTCGTAAAAATGCTTGGGCGTTAGCGCGTGTAGCAAAAATCTTGGCTCTATTTCGGATAATGGCTGGATTCTCCAGCAAGTTTTCCAATTCGGTGTCGGTCATCTCTGCGACTGCTTGAATTTGATAGCCATGAAAGGCTTCTCGGAAAGCCTGGCGTTTGTTTAGTACCGTTTCCCAAGACAAGCCTGCCTGATAGGTTTCCATACACAACAACTCAAACAATGCTTGGTCATCATGGAGGGGCTGCCCCCACTCCTCATCATGATAGGCTATATAGAGCGGATTGGTCATCTTGACCCACGAACAACGTTTTGTCATGTTCTGCTCCTATTTGACCAACATTTTAAGGGCCGACTTGATATAGTTCTCAGCTGTATCTGTCGTTCCTTCAAAGAATTTCTTGATTTTCTTGAGCTCGGTTGCCTTGTAGCCCAGAGCCAACATGGCTTCCATGGCTTCTTCCAGTTCTTGGTTTTCAGCGCTAGCTTGCACTGCCACCTTGGCAGGAAGATTATCTCCTGCAACTACTACCTTGCCTTCCAAGTCCAACACCATCTGCTGGGCTGTTTTCTTGCCAATTTTAGGAAACTTGGTTAAGTAGGTAATGTTCTTGGTTTCGATGGCTTGAACCAAGCCAGAATTGTCATCGGCAGCGATAATAGCAAGAGCTGATACAGGACCAATCCCAGAGACCGAAATCAGACTGAGAAAGAGCTTCTTCTCGTCTTCTGAGCGAAATCCATAAAGCAGCTGAGCATCCTCACGCACAACCTGATGAACATAAATCTGAGCTTCTTGATTGACCTGTCCTGAGTAGGCATAGGGATTGGCTACATGCAGGATATAACCGATACCGTTGACTTCAAGAACAATGTATTTAGCAGTGATTTTGGTAATGATTCCTTTTAAATATTCGTACATAGTTTTCCTTTTCTCTTATTTCGTTTATCTAGTATATCATATTTTCTTTAGCTTAGGAGCGAGAATCGATTATCACAAACACAGTATATCAAAAATAATCTGTATTTATCTGTTGACATATTCAAAATTAAGTACTATAATCATTTGTAATTGAATAACTATCTTCAGGGCAGGGTGCAATTCCCTACCGGTGGTATAGCCCACGAGCCGAAAGGCATGATTTGGTGAAATTCCAAAGCCGACAGTATAGTCTGGATGAAAGAAGATGAAAGTATATTTGTGCTTTTCGCGTGCTCTGAAATGATTTCCTGTCATTTCAGAGCATTTTTGTTAATCGCATAAGTTTTCTTTTGTATGCCTTGAATAGTCCTCTATTCAAGGTATATTTTTTTGGAGGTAGTGAGATGAGCGACTCAGAATATATGAAATTAGCAATAAAACTGGCACAAAAAGGGGCTGGTTACGTCAATCCCAATCCTATGGTCGGCGCAGTTATTGTAAAAGATAATCACATTATCGGACAAGGATATCATGAGTTTTTTGGCGGCCCACATGCTGAGAGAAATGCTCTTAAAAACTGTAGAGAATCCCCTGTCGGAGCAACGCTTTATGTAACACTTGAACCCTGTTGTCACTTTGGGAAAACACCTCCTTGTATAGATGCTATAATCGATAGTGGTATTACAAGAGTAGTCATTGGAAGCCTAGACTGTAACCCTATTGTATCTGGAAAAGGAGTAAAGATACTTGAGGAAAATAATCTTCAAGTTACTGTTGGAGTTTTAGAAAATGAGTGTCTTAACTTAATAAAAAGTTTTAGAAAGTACATTACCCAGCATGTCCCCTATGTTTTTATGAAATATGCAATGACAATGGATGGAAAAATAGCCACTAAAACAAATCAATCCAAATGGATTACTGGAGAAGAGGCAAGAAAGCATGTGCATCAGTTACGACACCATGTTAGTGCGATTATGGTAGGAGTCAATACTGTTATTCAAGACGATCCTTTGCTGACATGTAGATTGGAGGAAGGGAAAAATCCTGTCCGCATCATATGCGATACACATTTACGAACTCCTCTTACCTCTAAAATCGTAAAAACAGCAAATGATATTAAAACTTATATTGCTACTTCCTCTGAAGACAAAAATAAAATGAAGCTATATCAAAATCATGGCTGTGAAATACTTTCAATAAAGAAAAAAGGCAATCATATAGACTTATCGAGTTTAATGCAACATCTAGGAAACATGCAGATTGATAGCCTACTTCTAGAAGGGGGCAGTCTAATGAATTGGAGTGCTTTGGAACAACAAATTATTGATGAGCTAAAAATATACATTGCACCAAAAATTTTTGGAGGCAGTGCCAAGTTTCCTGTCGGAGGTGAAGGTGTTTCCTTACCCAATGACGCTATTATGCTGAAACCTTATGCTTTTTCTCAAATAGGAAATGACTATCTCATAGAAAGTGAAGTGATTTACCCATGTTCACAGGAATAATTGAAGAAATCGGAAAAGTTGAAAGAATAGAGAAAAATTCTCGTAATTGTAAACTATCGATTAAAGCCTCAAAAATATTAACGGATATCCATTTAGGCGATAGTATAGCAGTAAATGGTATCTGTCTTACAGTTACTCATTTCAATCATCAAGCCTTTACAGTTGATGTAATGAATGAAACATGGAGTCGAACAGCTCTTACTCTATTAAAACATGGAAGTGAGGTAAATCTAGAAAGAGCCTTATCTGTCAACGGTCGACTTGGAGGTCACGTCGTTACAGGACACATTGATGGTACAGGAAAAATCTCGTCAATAAAAAAAGATGATAATGCTGTATGGTATCAAATCAACACACAAAAAGAAATTTTAGATTTAATAGTTGAAAAAGGATCTATTACAATTGACGGCATTAGTCTGACTGTCGCTAAAGTCTCCAAACTAAACTTTTCAGTATCTGTTATCCCTCATACCTTGGAACAAACCATTCTTAAGAGTAAACAAGTCGGGAGTACAGTAAATCTTGAAAATGATATCTTAGGTAAATATGTGCAAAAACTGATGGATAATTCTCCAAAATCAGAAATATCTAAGGAACTATTATATCAAAATGGATTTTAGCAGAAAGGATGATCAGTCAATGGAATATCGAAAAATACAAGAAGCATTAGAAGCATTGCAGAAGGGACGACTTGTTCTTGTTATAGACGACAAGGATAGAGAAAACGAAGGAGACTTAATTTGTTCTGCACAAGCAGCTACAACTGAAAATGTTAATTTCATGGCTACTTATGCCAAAGGATTAATTTGTATGCCTATGAGCGAACGTTTAGCTAATCAATTAATGCTTTCACCTATGGTTGAAAACAATACAGATAATCATAAGACTGCTTTTACAGTTTCAATTGATTATAAAGAAACGACCACAGGTATTTCTGCCGAGGAAAGAGGACTGACCGCACGTATGTGTGTAGCTGAAGATATAAGACCCTCTGATTTTCGCAGGCCAGGACATATGTTTCCTTTAATTGCGAAAAACGGTGGTGTTCTAGAAAGAAATGGACACACAGAAGCAACTGTTGATCTATTAAAATTAGCAGGACTAAAAGAGTGTGGCCTATGTTGTGAAATAATGAATCATGATGGCAAAATGATGAGAACAGATGATTTAATTCAGTTCTCGAAGAAACACAACATTCCACTAATCACCATCAAAGAATTACAAGAATATAGAAAAGTATATGATCAGCTGGTAGAACGAGTTTCAACTGTCAATATGCCTACTAGATACGGTAATTTTAAAGCAATTAGCTATATAGATAAACTAAATGGGGAACATCATCTTGCTCTTATTATGGGAAATATAGAGGATGAAGCCAATGTATTATGTCGGGTCCACTCTGAATGTTTAACAGGAGATGTTTTAGGCTCTTTACGGTGCGATTGTGGACAGCAATTCGATAAAGCTATGAAAATGATTGCTGAGAATGGTTCGGGTGTCTTACTTTACTTGCGACAGGAGGGACGAGGAATTGGACTTATCAATAAATTAAAAGCCTATCATTTACAAGATCAAGGAATGGATACGCTTGATGCCAATCTTGCATTAGGCTTTGAAGGTGATTTAAGAGAATATCACATTGGAGCACAAATGCTTAAAGACCTGGGACTACAGTCACTACATTTACTGACAAATAATCCTGACAAGGTTAAACAGTTAGAAAAATATGGAATTACCATTTCCAGTAGAATACCAATCGAAATAGAAGCCAATCCTTACGATAGTTTTTATTTAGAAACAAAGAAAAATCGAATGGGTCACATTTTAAATATGGAGGAAAAATAAATGAACACTTATGAAGGTAATTTAGTAGCGAATGATATTAAAATAGGTATTGTTGTAGCGAGATTTAATGAATTTATAACGTCAAAATTATTATCTGGAGCACTTGATAATCTCAAAAGAGAGAATGTAAACGAGAAAGATATCGAGGTAGCCTGGGTTCCAGGAGCTTTTGAAATACCACTGATTGCATCAAAAATGGCAAAAAGTAAAAAATATGATGCAATTATCTGCTTGGGAGCTGTCATTAGAGGTAGTACAAGTCATTATGATTATGTATGTAGCGAGGTATCTAAGGGAATCGCCCAAATCAGTTTAAATAGCGAAATCCCAGTTATGTTTGGTGTGCTAACGACAGATACAATTGAACAAGCCATAGAACGAGCTGGCACTAAAGCAGGAAATAAGGGTTCTGAGTGTGCACAAGGAGCTATTGAAATGGTCAACCTAATCCGTACATTAGACGCTTAGAACAGACTCTACTTTTAGACGAATAAAGAAACTTGGCAAAATCGCAATTTAATACTCTATGAAAATCATAGGGCAAACTAGGAAGCCAGTCGCAGATTGGTAAAACACAGCTTTGATGTTACAAACAAAACTGGCAAAATTAGCTCAAAACACTGTTTTGAGATTACATATAAAACTGACGTGGTTTATACCCAATGAAAATCAAAGAGCAAACTAGGAAACTAGCCGCAGGCTGTACTTAAGTACGGCAAGGCGACGTTAACGTGGTTTGAATTTGATTTTCGAAGAGTATTAAATAGATTTTCGACGAGTATTCGGAAAAAAGCAAATATTTCCATGATAAAACGCATAGAATCAAGGTTTTTGAACACCTGATTTTATGCGTTTTTCTGATTTTGAAAATTTTTCCCAGACTTTTTGTACTTTTATACTCAATGAAAATCAAAAATCAAACTAGGAAGCTAGCAGCAAGCTGTACTTGAGTACGGTAAGGGGACGCTGACGTGGTTTGAAGAGATTTTCAAAGAGTATTAATATTTCCCTAATTCACGAAGACTAGTGTGATTTTCCTGAATGCGTCGGAACATCTTTTCCATATCCGACTTTGTAAAATGCACCAAAACAGGACGTCCATGGGGACAATTATAGGGATTATCACATTGAGAGAGCTGATAAAGGAGCTGTCTAGCTGAATGATCATCGATACGATGGTTGGCCTTGATAGACCGTTTGCAGGACATCATAATAGCCAACTCTGCTCGGTATTTCTTGATAGAAACTTCCTTGGTCAAGAGCAACATATCGCACATTTCATAGATGCCTGACTCGATTTCTTCCTCTGCCATCCAAATAGGATGTTCACGTAGGATGAATTGATTTTCCCCGTACTCTGCTAGAAAGACACCCACTTCCTCCAAAAGTGCCATTCTTTCCTTGAGACGCAGGGCATCATCCGCTGGAAATTCAAAGATATAGGGTACTAGGAGTTGCTGTTGACTTTGGTCAACATTGCCAATGCTTTCACGGTACTCCTCGTACTTGACTCGTTCCTGAGCTGCGTGCTGGTCTATGATGTAGAGCCCATCTCGCCCTTGGGCAAAGAGATAGGTTCCATGCATTTGCCCGAAAAATTCCAACTCTGGGAAGCTTGATGATTCTTCTCGCTCCAGCTTATCATAGGCCTTATCAAGACTCGCAAGGTCTAACTCTGGATGGTCTAGTTGGTCATAATTAGCAGGCTTTCTCTCTGCAAAATGCAGTTTTGCTGGCTTGGTCAATTGGTCCAAGGTTTCTTTGGCAAATAAAGTCAAATCCTGTCCTTCATCAGTCAATTCTACCTGATAATCAGCCACCTCAGCTTGACTAGGTCTTATCGGCTCTGTTTTTTCATAGTAGAGAGTATTTTCTTTGAGTGGGAGAATGGTCTGCTCCACCTTTTGACGATTGCGTACAGTCGATTTGGCAAGATTTTCCAAGGCATCAGGAATCAAAGTTTGCTCCTTGAGACTATTTGCAATAGCTTCTGAGACCAAGGCCATCAGTTCTTTTTCTTTGGAAATCCGCACCTCTTGCTTGGTTGGATGCACATTGACATCCGCTAGATAAGGGTCGATATGGATGTGAATGACAGCCAGTGGAAAACGGCCTACCATGAGCTTACTTCCGTAACCATCTAAAATAGCACGATTGAGTAAAAAGTTCTTGATATAACGGCCATTGATGAAGAGACTGATATAATTGCGATTGGCCCGAGTTAACTCAGGCAAGGACACAAAACCTGAAATTTCGAAATCTAGGTCAGAATTCTCAATTTCAATCATCTTCTTAGCACTCGCCAAACCGTAAATCCCTGCGATAGCTTGGCGCAGTTGGCCAGTACCAGCTGTCCGCGTCATTTCCTTACCATCACTAATCAAGCTGAAAGAAATCTCAGGATGGGCCAAGCCCAGACGGTTGACAATATCAATGATATGAGACAGCTCCGCTTGCTGACTCTTCATATACTTAAGGCGGGCAGGCGTGTTGAAAAAGAGGTCCTCCACACAAACCTTGGTTCCCACTGGACTGGTCGCTGGGATGATTTCTTCTACTTCTCCCCCACGCGCGACCAGCTTGGTCCCGTGACTTGCACCATCCACCGCCGTCAACAGAGTCAGTACACTGACAGACGCGATAGAAGGCAAGGCTTCACCACGAAAACCAAGCGTCCGAATCCGAAAGAGGTCTGCTTGATTTTTTATCTTACTGGTCGCATGACGACGCAGGGCCAATTCCACCTCATCGTGGGCAATTCCATGACCATTATCTGTGATTTGAATCTTCTTGAGACCAGCTTCCTCAATCTCAATGATAATCTGACTAGAGGCAGCATCAATGGCATTTTCTACCAGCTCCTTAACAACGCTAGCTGGACGCTCGATAACCTCTCCAGCTGCAATCTGGTTTGCCAGCACCTCTGGCAATTCAATAATATGAGACATCTTCCAGCCCCTTTCTGTATCTATTTTCCTAGAAATTGATAGTGCTATTATACCATATTTCAGACAGGACAGAAAAGCAAGCGCCACATAGGAACCAAATCCCTCCACATAGACAAAGTCCCTTGCAAGGGGCTGAAAAATAGTGTTTAATAAAGGTGTACAAGAAGTGATCACAATTTTGTATGAAAAACAAGGAGAGAAATTTATGAAAGTAGAACTACAGATTAGTGAGACTTACGAAGAGGAAAAGCTGATTGTTCAAGCACCTCAAGAAACCGATAAAATCCAGAAAGTCATCGAGTTCGCAGAAAATCTGGATCTAACAGAAAAAATCAAAGGGAAAATCGATAATCAGGTCTATCTCGTTGAGATTGGTAAGATACAACGCTTCTATATCGAGAATCGGAAGGTTCTAGCAGAAACAGCGAGTCAGACCTACAGCATTGATTTGCGACTCTATCAGGTCCTTGAACTTTTGCCAAGCAATTTTATCCAAATTTCCCAATCAGAAATCGTCAATATCGACTCTATCTCTCATCTCAAGCTTACCCCCAACGGTCTGGTAGAAATCTTTCTAAAAAACGAAAGCTTCACCTACTCTTCACGCCGTTACCTAAAAACCATCAAGGAGAAATTAGAACTATGAAAAAACAAATCTTCCACGACGCAGCTACTGGTGTCCTCATCGGCCTCATCCTCTCTATCATCTTTTCACTCATTTATGCACCAAATACCTACGCTCCACTTAGCCCTGAATCTCTCGTCGGCCAAGTGATGACCCAACATCAGGTTCACGGTGCCTTGGTCTTGCTCTACTGCACACTGATCTGGGCAGTCATCGGTATTCTCTTCAACTTTGGCAAGCGATTATTCAGCCGTGACTGGAGCTTGCTCCGTGCAACTCTGACCCATTTCTTCCTTATGCTAGTAGGCTTTATCCCATTAGCAACCCTAGCAGGTTGGTTCCCCTTCCACTGGATTTTCTATCTCCAACTCATTATTGAGTTTGCGATTGTCTACCTCATCATTTGGACTATTTCCTATAAAAGAGCATCAAAAAAAGTAGACCATATCAATCAACTCTTGGAGCATAGAAAGTAAGAGTTCTGATAAAACTGCTTGGAATAATAAAAAAGTCAAGCCTAAGCTCAACTTTCCAACTCATACAAATCTGCAATAATCGCTGCGACATGTTTGATATCTCCCAGCATACCACGCATTTCAAAGTCAGCCAATACAGGGAATCCAAAACGCTCACTATATTGCTTGGCTGTCAGGCAGTATTGGTTATTAAAGTTACGATTTCCTGAACCAACCACACCAAAACATTTACTAGCATTATCACCATAGGCGATAAAATCCCCTACTGGTGTCGTCAAAATCTCGACATCTCCGTTATCAACGCCATTTCCACCTTCTAGGTAGGTCGGCAAAAAAACAACATAAGGATGGTCCATCTCATAGAAATCTTGGCCTTCTTTGACCAAATCTTTGATATGAATCTTTTGGACCTCAATCCCCTCGTACTGGGACAAGAGATAGTCTTTCAAGCGTGTCACAAAACTCTCAGTATTCCCACTCAGACTGATATAAACTAAAGAAATTGTCTTCATATTTACCTCCATGATTTTATCTATAATCGAAAAATAACTACCAAGATTGTATCTTGATAGTTATTTTTTGTCAATACTTAGGCAAGTTCTTCTGTTTCTTCTTCAGCCAAGGCTTTTTGTTGACGCCAAATCTTATAGAAGACTAGTGCTAGGAAAAGAACATTGATGACGATATAGAAAATGCTAACAGCTTTTGAACCAATACCCATTGTCAAACGTATGGTCTCATCTTGAACTAACTGCAAAGCGTCTTGGAAACCAACATAGCCATAAATCGAACCAATAATAGCTAGCAAAACATAGCCAACGTAAGTATAGTTTGCATATTGCAAATTCTTACGAATAAGGAAGACAATGGCTACTACCACTAAAATAGCAGATAGCACAATCAAGGCAACATTAAAAATAGAATGAGATGCTTCTGCTACTCTATAGGTGTAATTAAGCTGGTCTTCTAATTGCTGAGCACTGACCCCTGCAGCCTGTTTCTGAGCGGAACGAAAGGCTTCTTTGCTAGGCAAGGGACTCAAAATTCCAAACAGAGACATAGCTGAAATAAGGGCAGACAAGATTAACAAGACCCATAGATAAATCGGTTTCTTTTTCATGATAGAACCTCCTGATATTATTATTTATATTATAGATTATAGCACTTTTTGTAAAGGGATACAAATCTTATAGTATCGTTTCTACCTGTTTTCGGTAGGCTTTGGGAGACTTTCCGTACAATTTTCGGAACACTTTATAGAAATATCCAACGTTACTGTAACCAACAGCATAACAAATATCTTCGATACTGTCACTAGTCGAAAGCAAGAGTTGTTGGGCAGCCTTAATGCGTTGTTTATTGAGCAATTCAGCAAAGGTCGAATTGGTTTAAGCAATACAGTAAAACGATTTAAAATTAACAAATCTATAAAAAATTTAGTTTCATACTCAATGAAAATCAAAAAGCAAACTAGGAAACTAGGAAACTAGGAAACTAGCCGCAGGCTGTACTTGAGTACGGCAAGACGACATTGACGCAGTTTGAATTTGATTTTCGAAGAGTATGACAAGCAAACAATAACACTTTCTCCCCATTTACAATCCCATCAAACCATGGTACAATAAAAATTATGAAAAATTTATCAGGAGACAATTCATGAAAAAATCTATCTTAACTACACTGCTTTTTGCAGTTCTCTACTTCCTCTGCATGGGGATTGGTGTCCTTTTGGGCAATCTCTTTGACCAAACTGGAAACATGTTTTATGCGCCTGCCTTTACTGCCCTTATCGGCGGTAGCGTCTATATGATTCTGGTCGCAAAAGTTCCGCGCTTTGGAGCCATTACCACTATCGGCCTTGTCATCGCCCTCTTTTTCTTGGGGACTAAACACGGTGCTGGTGCCTTCCTTCCTGGAATTATCTGTGGCCTCCTAGCAGATGGAATAGCTCATTTAGGAAAATACAAGGACCAAACAAAGAATTTCCTTTCTTTCCTTATTTTCGCCTTTAGCTCAACTGGTCCAATCTTACTTATGTGGATTGCACCCCAAGCCTATATGGCAACCCTTCTAGCAAGAGGAAAATCACAAGAATATATTGACCGTATCATGGTCGCGCCAAATCCTGGAACTATCCTTCTATTTATCGTAAGTATTGTCATCGGAGCCCTAGTGGGTGCCTTGATTGGACAAGCCTTAAGTAAAAAATTGGCACAGAAAATCTGATTACTTAAAAAGAGCCGCACGGCTCTTTTTATTTATGGCTCAAGACTTAGTCAAGAAGTCTCCCAAGAATTGGATTGCAAAGATAATCAAAATGATAATGATGGTTGCCAAGATAGTTACATCGTGATTGTAGCGGTTAAATCCATAAGCGATGGCTACGTTACCGATACCACCAGCTCCAACCGCACCGGCCATAGCTATTTCCCCAACAAGGGAAATCAAGGTCACAGTCGTCACACGAATCAAATCTGGCAGACCTTCTAGTAATCCTGAGCTTTCTAGGCTAAACTTTTTTACCTGAAAAACTTCTTTTTTCTAAGGATAAAATGAATCCTATCACACTCCCTGCTAAAAAGACCCACCAACAAATCCTGATATCTTGTAAAGCTAAGAAAGAAAATATAGACATCCCTAAGGGTAATGTTAGGGAAAAAATCATACTCAAGAGATTATTACTTCTAGCTAATACATCCGCACTCAAATTAGACAGTAACAGAGTATCTAATTTAGGCATTGATTTCGACATTAAATACATGACAAAAGCTAAGCAAACAACACCTACTAGAGGAGAAAAATCTAAAATATTAGCAGTAGCAAGTAATACAAACAGGATTGCATTGAGCGATAGTAAACTTGAGAAAGACAATTTCCCAAAATAATCATGGGGAGTTAGGCTACCAAGAATAGCTCCTCCCAAGCTGACACATTCAATTAAAAATAGGGCTTGAGCATAGCTGAGATGGTAGATAGTATGGTCTAATAAGTAAAAGTGATAAATACCTCCAACAGCTCCTCCCAAAGTATTCATCACTAAGATGACAAGGATCATTCTAAACAATGATTTACTTTCTCTCTGTCTAAATATATTATCCATGTCCGCATAGATTGTCTTAACTTGTTGAAGTAAACTAATAGGCTCATTCTCTACCGTTACAGACAAATGCGTCAATTCTCTGCTATTTTTGAACAAAATGAGAGAAGATAGTAAAAAGAAGCCAGCATTCACAATTGCAACAAAAGAAAAATTTTGATTGCTGGTTGTGAGTAGCCACACTCCTAAGGCTTGACCTCCTAGATTTGATAAATAGGAAACAAACTGAGTAAAGGAATAAGCTTCATAGAGCTTATCTTCAGAAATATTATGCTGGATAATCGGCATACGAAGACCTGCTGTATAATCTGATAAAATATCTGAACAGATATTAACCATACAGATAACAGCAAACGTTACTAAGTTCTGATCATGAATCACACTAGCAATCAAAAGAAATAGCAGACTTTGCACACAACCAACCCAGATAATTGTCCCTGCTTTATTCCGAGTATGATCAGCCTTAATCCCAACATAAAAAGTAAATAGGAAAGGTAAAATCGTAATCATATTAGCCATAAATACAGCTATATTTTTAAAGGGTAGACTCGCAGCATAAACGATAAATACCAGATTATAAATATAAGCTCCACTTGAGCTCAAAAACCTCGATAAGGTAAGTATCCTAAATAAATGATGTTTTAAAAATAATTTCATAACAGACCTTTCTCACATTTCAAAGAGTATTCTATTGAATTCAGTCTAACAAAAAAAGCGGGAGTCCCCACTTTTTTGTAATATATTTTTTCTGAAAATAGGAACTCTAGCTTCTAGATACTAGAATTATCAATCCATCCACGAGGCTATTTATTTTTCATCGGTCGATGTATTTGGAATATATTACAAATCTTTATTTGAAAGCTGATTTGCAAAATAGTTTTCATAGTATCTTGCACCACCTACATACTCTAAATCTTGTAAGATTGTAATGCCTCTCTGGATTTTTTCAAGACCCTTATTTTCTACTTTAAAAATAGTATCATAATACCCTTTAGCAATCATATAAATAATTTTAAGATAGGCTTCAGACTCTGGCAATTCTCGTTTTTCAATCTGAAAAACAAAATAGTCTGCTTTTAATTTATCCTTTTCCTCTATCGCTTTAAAGAGTCCATTAATCAAAATGGTATCAATGCCGACTTTGTTACTAGGTAAAGAGCCTAATAAATCTGTCTTTTGTAACATCTCCCTAGAATATTTAAAATAGAGGGGCAGAGGGAACAAAGTAGAAATCGTTGAAAATAGTTCCAATTCATAATTTCCCCAGATGTCAATAGTAAAAAAATAGTCATAGAGAAAAGTCAGTTCTTCATCCGTTGCTCTTATTTCTGAATCAAAAAACACAAGAAGGCTTTTGATACGAATCATTTGTAAAAGATAGCTTGTTTCACCACTTGATCTATACTTTTGAGTCGTCTCTTCATACAAGGAATGGAGAGAATCAATCCCTTCTCTATCATATAAATCCCAAAGATTTTCTTGAAAAGCCAAAACCTTTTTCTGAGAAAAACCACGTACCAAGTACATAAATTCATTCAAATCAGAGTGGATGTTATCTAAGGCAGTAATCAATTTCATAGATGATAGGTCTGCTTCTCCACGCTCAAATTTGCTCAGCATGGAATAAGTAAACTCTCCTCCCGTCGCCTCCTGTAGAGATACATTCCGACTCTTTCTCAATTCTTTAAAAACTTCTCCCAGATTTTGCATATTGACTCCCCACAATTCTTAACTCTCTTACTCATAAAAGTAACAATTGATAGCAACCACTACAGAGAATTTTAAGTCTTGGCTATACGACAAATCCTGTGAATTGATGTATAGATGGCCTAGTTCTCTTTACTTATGACTCAATTTCTTGGTCAATAAATCTCCCAAGAATTGGATTGTAAAGATAATCAAAATGATAATGATGGTTGCCAAGATGGTCACATCGTGATTGTAGCGGTTAAATCCATAAGCGATAGCTACGTTACCGATACCACCAGCTCCAACCGCACCGGCCATAGCTGTTTCACCGACTAGTGAAATCAAGGTTACAGTCGTCACACGGATCAAATCTGGAAGGCCTTCTGATAGGTAAACACCTACGATATCCCAGAATGTCGCTCCGCTAGCTTGAGCCGCCTCAATGACACCACCATCTAGCTCAGCCAATACCACCTGTACTTGACGGGCAAAGAAGGCAAAGACTGCAAAAGATAGGGGTACAATAGCCGCATTTGGACCAATGCTTGTTCCTACTATTAGATGAGAGAAGGGTGACAAGACTGCCAAGAGAATGATAAATGGTACCGCACGGAAAATAGAGGTAATCTTATCCAAAATCCAAAAAACAACTTTATTTTCCAAAACACCACCCGGCGCTGTCAAGACAAGGAAAAGACCTGCAACAAGCCCCAAGAACCCTCCGATGATGAAGGAAAGAACTGTCATATAGAGGGTTAGGTAGATGGCTGTTCCCCAGCCTGCTTGACCAGCCCAACCCATTTTATAGACATTTGGTAAATAGGTTTGAATCAATGATTCCATCTTACTGTCCTCCCTTCAATACTTTTAGTTGTACGCCTGCTTGACGAATGGCTTCTTGGGCACCTGCCAACGCTGCTTTTTCACCTGACAAGACCACCACCAATTCTCCAACAGGAGTACCATCGAGGATTTCGATATTTCCATAAAGGATATTAGCCGTCACTTGATAATGCTTGTACAATTCATTCAAAAGTGGCTCGTCTGTTGAAGCACCTGCGTACTTGAGTTGCACCAATAGACTGTTTTCAGACAGGTGTTGCACGATTTCTTGCTTCTCAATCTTGACCATGGCTTCGTCAATACCCGTGGCTGTTGAAATAAAATCTTGAGTCAAAGGTTGTTTAGGATCTGAGAAGATTTCAAGGACACTGCCTTCTTCAATCAAATGCCCATCTTGCATAACTGCCACACGATTGGCAATGTCTTTGACAATCTGCATTTCATGCGTAATCAAGACAACGGTCAAACCTAATTTTTGGTTCAAATCTTGCAACAAGGCCAAAATCTGCTTGGTTGTCTTCGGATCAAGCGCAGAAGTTGACTCGTCTGAAATCAAGATTTTCGGATCATTGGCCAAGGCACGCGCAATGGCCACACGCTGTTTTTGCCCTCCAGATAATTGTGAAGGGTAGTTTTCAGCACGGTCTGCCAAGCCAACCAAGTCCAACAACTTGGCTACTTTCGCCTTCTTTTCTTCCTTGCTGAGTCCAGAGTGTTTAAGGGCAAAGGCTACATTCTCCTCTGCCGTCTTTTGACTCATCAGGTTAAAATGCTGGAAAATCATTCCGATATCCTGACGTTTACGACGCAACTGCTCGGCCGTCAAAGTCACCTTGCCATCAAAAATCACATCATCGTCAATGGTAATTTTCCCTGCAGATGGTTTTTGCAAGAGGTTAATCACCCGAACAAGGGTTGATTTCCCTGCTCCAGAATATCCAACGATTCCGTAGATATCCCCTTCTTGGATGTGAATGGTCACATCCTTGACCGCTGTGATGATTCTCTTCTTTTGGTGAAAAGTCACATCGATCTGATCTAACTTGATAATATCTCTACTCATAGCTTCTAATCAGCTCCTCTACTAATTCAATATGGGTGTAGTAATCGGCGATTCGCACGTTCTCATCTCCACCGTGGTCTCGGCTATTGGCATTTCCTAGACCGAAGGCCACCATTGGCACCTCTAGGGCATCAAAGACCGTATGCATAGGCCCTGTCCCAGCTGTCGTCGGCAAGACCGAAACGCCCTGTAGATAGAATTTCTTGGCCAACTCGATGACATTGAGAATGGCTGGCGCGCTCATATCGCTTCGATAGCTCATCTCTCCTAAGGTATAGTATAATTCTACCTTATCAAAGCCATTTTTGTCTAGCTGTTTCCGAATTTTTTCCAGAACATCATGCGGTTCTAGGCCAGGAACCAAACGAACTTCTAGCTTGGCACTAGCTTCTGCAGGCAAAATCGTTTTAACTCCTTGCCCTTGATAACCTGACTGAATCCCTTCGATATTAAGAGCTGGCTCAAAAAAGAAACGTTTTAGGAAGGCTGCACGGTCCTCTTGTAAAAGAGGCAATTCCAAACCATAAATCTGGCTGATTTCCCCTGGATTTCGTTGGGCATAAGTATCCACCAAGGCTAATTCTCGTTCATTTGGCTCTTGTACTTCTTCGTACAAGCCTTCAACCAAGATACGGCCATCTGCAGCACGAAGAGACTGTAAGGCTTGGAGGAGATACCAAGGAGCTGATTCTACAACCCCACCATAACTAGAATGGATATCGACATCAGCGCTTTTTACCTTGGCATCAAAGGTCACAATCCCCTTATTTCCACCAGAAATTTCTAGCTGTTCCAAGGCATTTTTGGTTCCTTGTTCCCAGACCAACAAATCTGCCCCACGGAGTTTGTCCGCATGTTTTTCCAGATACTTATCCAGGTCTGTCGAGGCAGATTCCTCCGCTCCCTCCATGATAAAACTAATGTTGACAGGCAAATCATCATGGTGCTGCATATATTTTCTCAAAGCACTCAAACGAGCCGTGATATGACCCTTGTCGTCATCAACCCCACGCCCATACATAAAACCATTGCGGACCGAAAGCGTAAAAGGAGCCTCTGTCCAGACCTGATCCCCATCCGCTGGCACAGTGTCATAGTGGTTATAGAAAATCAAGGTCTTGGCATCTGGACGCGAACTCTTGAAATGCGCCATGACAAAGGGCGCCGTATAGCTCTCATCAATCTCCACTTCAGCCCCAACACGTTTGAAAATCTCACCTAGATAATTGGCGACTTCCTTGAGTCCAACCTGCTGGGCAAAGACTGATTTCTTAGAAATCAAGGTACGCAAAACCTCAAAATAATGCTGGGCCACATGATCTTTTTCAAATTTTTCAATCTGTTCTTGTTCGCTAGGAAAAACCATATTCTCTCTACCTTTCTATGAACTACTCTTCCTGACAATCCATGCTCTATACAAAAGCAAGAGGTGGAATTCTCTCTCCCACCTCCCTGTTTCTTATTACCAAACTGGTTGATCCAAACCGTCTGATGTTTCTTCGATAACTTTTTTCACTTCATCTGTATGGTAAGCTGCAACAACTTTCTTGATAGCATCAGCCTTAGGTGATGATTCCCAATCTTTTTTCGCAACGATGATGTTGTACCATTGTTTTGAGTTTTCATCAGCTTGTTCTTTGAAAAGTGCTTTCTTGTAGTCCAATTTTGCTTCTGTAACGAAGGTATTGTTTACAACGGCAGCGTCAACTGATGACAATGAACGAGCTGTTTGGCTAGCGTCCAATTCAGTGATTTTCAAGTTCTTTGGATTTTCTTTGATGTTAGCAACTGTTGCAAGAGCAGTTCCTGAAACGTCCAATTTAATCAAGCCAGCTGATTGAAGCAAGTAAAGCGCACGGCTTTCGTTTGTAGCGTCATTCGGTACAGCGATTTCTCCGTTTGCTGGGATGTCTTCGACTTTAGTGTACTTGTTGTCACTTCCATTCAAACCTGAGTAAAGGCGGATTGGAGAGATGTAAGTATCTGCAATCGCTACAAGGTCTTTCCCGTTTTCTTTGTTCCAGTTGTTCAAGAAGTTGTAGTGTTGGAAAGCGTTCAAGTCTACTTCGCCATCAGCAGTTGCCTTATTTGGTTGTGAGTAGTCTGTGAACTCTGTAAATTCCAAAGTGATTCCGTCTTTTTTAACCAATTCTTGGATTTTGTCCCAACGTTTTTCTTCAGAACCGCTACGGTTAACAGTTGCGATTTTAACGGTTGTTGCATTGTCTGCTTTCTTTTCTGAGTTTCCGCAAGCTGCAAGAGTCAAACCTGCGACTGTAGCAAGAGCTGCTACACCAAGCCATTTTTTGATTTTCATGATTCTTTCTCCTTAAAAATAATACCGTACTAGTATCTCACAATTTGTTTGATTTCACAAATTGTTATTAGATAGCCAGATATATAGTTTAAAACTATATCCCTAAAAACTGAGAAATCACCCCCCTTACTCAGAATGGATGATTTCAACAAATTATTTAATATCAGCTTCTGCTGGTAGATAAGTGCCTCCGAAGAATTGTTTAGACAATTTTTCAAGAGTTCCGTCTTTGTAGAGTTCTTGGATACGTTTGTCTACAAATGATTTCAACTCATCTTGACCTTTAGCAAGAAGTGGGTAAACGTAAGGCTGTTGGTCGCTTGGAAGTTCGATAACTTTCAAGTTGTCCAAACCTTGGTCCTTAATGACTGTTTCAACACCGATCTTATCAAAAATCTTGTAGTCAAATCGACCATCACTCAAACGTACCATGATTTGTTGGAAGTCCCCTTTAACGTAGTTAAGGACAGTTGGGTTATCTGAGTGTTGTTTGTTGTAGTCTTCTAGCTGTTTAGCAGATGTTGTCCCTTGAACAACTTCTGTTGATTTTCCACCGATATCATCAAACGATTTGATGCTAGAGTCATCTTTTTTCACTACAAGAACGTTAGGGTTTTTAGCAGTTGGAGCTGCATAAAGGTATTTTTCAGCACGTTCTTTAGTGTAGCTGATGTTGCTAACAGCCATTTGGTAACGATCAGCATCAAGTCCTGCAAAGACACCTGACCACTCTGTCTTCTCAAACTTGACATCATACTTGTCAGAGTCCTTAAAGATAGCGCGAACCACTTCAATCTCGTAACCAGTCAATTCGCCATTTTCTTCATAGTTGAATGGTTTTGGTGTAGCATTGGTTACAACGATAATTTCTTTCTTGCTAGCTGCTTCTCCTTCTTTCTTAGCACCACCTGAGCAAGCTGCTAACACACCTGCAGCAACAAGAGCAAGGGCAGCAAGAGATGAGTATTTAACGATTTTTTTCATGTCATTTCCTCCAAAATAGAATACCTTATAATTTTAACAGAAAAAGAGAATTTACGCCATTATATGATATCTATATCTGTGATAGGTTTTCTTTATGACTAATTTAAAATAGTAAACGCAGGACGGCAATCAAGACAACTCCAAAGAGAACTGTTCCGACTAGATTGCGGTAGCGAAAGGCTACCCAAGCGGTTGGAAAGACTGCCAAGAAGTCCAGCCATTTGATTTGAGGAAGGTTGCCAACCTTGCCTGTCACTACGCTTGAAAGAATCAAGGCAAAGATAATAGAAACGGGCAAGAACTTCAAAAAACGCTCAATAATCGCAGGCAAACCCTTATACTTGACCAAGATGAAAGGAATCATACGGGGAATCCAAGTCACCAAGCCAGAGAAAATCACTGCTAATAAAAGATACTTACTGACCATCTAAAACAACCCCCATAGTACAACCAAGTAGCGTCGCAAACAGAACAGCTAGTGACTGAGACACCACTGTCAAGAGCAAAAAGAAGGACACCGCAACAACTGCTAGGATAATGAGCAGATTGCGGATAGGAATCCGTCTTTGCATAATCTGGAATTGCGAAGCAAAAATGCCGATGAACATCCCAACTAGGGCAAAATCTAAACCAAAGGTTTCTGGATTTGGCAACAGGCCACCCAGAGCCGTTCCGACAACTGTTCCCACAAACCAAGCCACATAGCTGTTAAGATTGTTTCCGTGCATCCACATAGGATTGACCTTGTCTGTATGGGCCAATTCGCCCATCAAAACACCATAAGTCTCATCCGTCAAGATACTAGACATACCGATATTATGCCAGAGACTGGTATGACGGAAATAGGTCGATGCATGCAAACTCAACAAAAAGAGACGCAAATTAATCAAAAAGACCGTCATGGCAATAGCAGCCACAGGAGCTTGAACCGCAATCAGTGCCAACATGGCAAACTGGGCACTCCCAGCATAAACAAAGAGGCTCATCAAGCCCATCTCAACAGGTGTCACATAGGGCGCACCGATAATTCCACAGGCCAGCCCGATACTGACATAACCCAGGGCCGTTGGCATGGCTGCCTGCGCCCCCTCCCAAAATCCTTTTTCTTTCATCTTTCTCCTCATATTTGTCTTAATAAGTAGGCTGAATCGGTTCCAGCCACAGTACGGACTATTATAACACATTCAGGAAAGAGAAAAAAGTCTGCTGATTGTAATCAGACAGACTCCATTTTATTCCAGTGTATCAAAAACAAGACTTGGTTTGGCATTGAAATCCAAGTCTTGCTCATATTCAGATTCATCCATTATGCAATGTTCATGCCGTATTCTATAATGAATCATGTCTTAAAAATACCAGACCACACTATTCCCTGCTTGTATTTAGCTTCTTTCTTTTGGACAAATTTTGCTAAATCCAACAACTCTGTCGGTGGTTCACCTTTAAAACCCAACAATTCTTTAGAGACGGCAAAAGAGAGACGCGTAGCTAGCAAATCTTCACTAGTACTAGAGAACTGTTTCGCTGTTTCCAGCAATTGCTTCCTAAAATCTTCCGTCAAGCTAATTTCTTTATTATTGTACAGGGAATGAATCAACATTTGTAACTGACTTTGTTTTTCCATCGTTTACCTCATTTTATCTAGGACGCCAAGTTTCACTTTTAATCCAGCCATTTATAGTATGCTCATAATTAAACATATACTGTCCGAATTCCCATCTATAAACCACTTCTGCGACTTAGGATTTGCTTCAAGTGCTTTACAAGGACAGTATAACACAGAAATTGGCTTATTTTTGAAAATCGCATATTTGATATTTTTTCTTATAGAAATTTCACATTTGCGATTGTTTACTAATCGATAAGTTCTTTGTATTGCTTCAAACGCAATTCAAAAAGGGCTAGCAATTGTGGATTTTCTAATACTTGCAGAGATTGGATAAAGTGTTCAATCTCTTTTTGATTGCTTCCTTTGGTTTGAAGAAAAATACTCATTTTCTTTAAAAATTGCCACGATACTTTCTCAAAAACATCATACGGACGTAGCATGCTCTCCAACTCGACTTCAAAGATTGGGATATAGGAGAAAAGTTTTCGCTCCATGAGCTCTGATAAGATATTTAAGAGTCCTTGCTTCATATACAATCGATTATGTAGTAACTCTTTAAATTCCTTGGATTTTTCAAGTAAAAAGGTTGATAAAAATATCAAATCTTGATTGCTCAAGAAAGGCATTGTATTGCAAAAAAGATAGAGTTCAAACCAGGTCCAAGACTCAATAGCGTAAAGATAGATGGTCAAAAACTCCCTATCCTCCTCTGTTAGAGGATAGCTCTTATTTAAGGAATGGATGGCATTTTTAATCACAATGGCATTCAAACGACGATAGGTCTGCGCCATCTGTTCTTGCTCGACTTCCTCCAACAGTTGCTCTAAGCCAGCGATATCTTGATGGGCAAAGCGATCCACAACCCTTCTACCAATTCGCATATGTGGGGATTCTTGATAGTTGTTGAGCTTGTGCCCAAACTCATCAAAATTCATATTGATTCCTTGGATGGCTAAGATCAGCTTGTCCGCAGATAGCATAGACTGCCCTAGTTCAAACTTGGACAACTGAGAAGCTGTTAGTCCAGCACAAGCCACATCTGACTGCTTGAGCTTTCTCGCCAAGCGCAATTCCTTGTAAAATTCTCCCAATTCCATTCTCTCAATCATCTGACCACCTCCTATTCTGTATATATTATATCATTATTTACAATTATTTGTCAAAATATTCTGATATTTAAGAGGGCAAAAAAGCCAGCCTTAAGCTGACTCCTTATTCCATAGTATCAAAAGCGAGACTTGGTTTGGCATTGAGATCCAAGCTTGCAAAGTTTTCTTTGTTCCACTCGCTGACGCTGGCATAGGCAATCATTCCTGCATTGTCTCCACAAAGACGCAGTGGTGGGATGATGACCTTGACATCTGTGATTTCGGCCGCTAGGCGTTCTCTGAGACCTTTATTGGCTGCCACACCACCTGCCACGACTAGGGTTTTAACGGGATATTTTTCCAAAGCCTTCTTAGTTTTAGCCATGAGAATGTCCATAACTGCTGCTTGGAAGGAAGCACACAAATCCTCTGTTGACAAGCCCTCTCCCTTTTGCTCGGCATTATGGTGAAGATTGATAAAGGCCGATTTCAAACCTGAGAATGAAAACTCCAGATTATCTTCCTTAATCATGGCACGAGGAAAATCATAAATATCCTGCCCCTGATGAGCTAGCTCGTCAATCTCACGACCTGCAGGATAGGTCAAACCCATGACACGGCCGACCTTATCATAGGCCTCACCAACCGCATCATCTCGCGTCTCTCCAACAATCTTGTAATCACCAGCCTCAGAAACATAAACCAACTCTGTGTGTCCACCGCTAACCAAGAGAGCTAACAAGGGAAACTCCAAAGGCTCCACACTCTGGGCTGCCATGAGGTGTCCAGCCATGTGGTTAACGGGAATCAGTGGAAGTCCATGTGCCCAAGCAAAGGCCTTGGCGGCTGACAAACCAACTAACAGAGCTCCAACTAAGCCCGGTCCATAGGTAACCGCCACAGCTGTAACATCCTCTTCGGTAATCCCTGCTTCGGCTAACGCCTCCTCGATACAGGCTGTAATAACCTCAACATGGTGACGACTGGCTACTTCCGGCACTACGCCCCCAAAACGTTTGTGACTCTCAATTTGACTAGCAATGACATTGGACAAGAGCTCATCGTCGTTTTTCAGTACGGCGACACTGGTCTCATCACAGGATGTCTCAAATGCTAAAATATATCTATCCTTCATCTATTTCTCTCTTCATGATAATGGCGTCCTCGACTGGGTCATGGTAGTAGGCCTTTCGCTCAGCGATGACCGCCATCTGTTCTTTCTTGTAAAATGCTTGCGCTCGGTGGTTCGACTTTCTAACTTCGAGGAAAATCTCCTTGTCTGTCGGCAATTGATCAAACAAGGCTGACGCAATTCCCTGACCCTGATAGATTTGTTTGACAGCGATTTGCAGGACTTCTGCTTCAAATAGATTTTCCTGCACAGCTAGAAAGCCAATCACTTCTGTTCCATCACAAGCCAGAGCATACCAAGTCTGGTCTTGAGCCAGGTCTGCTTGGATTTGTTCCAGCGTCCAAGGACTAACTGGATAAACAGCTGCCATGACAGCGTAGATGACTTGAGCCAAATCAGGCTGTCCTTGGATTCGTTTAATCTCAATCATAGGCGTTTAATGTAAGACTCACCAGACTCGGTATGGTTCTTGAGCCAGTTTTCCTCAGCCTCGACACGTTTGAGGTAGTTAGGCACAAAGTCGTGCAAGGAGTCTGCTTCCTTGTCCCAGGCCCAGAGAGCTAGATTAGCTACATTTGGCAAGGTTTCTTTATAATTAGTCCTTGGCAAGTGTTCTTGAATCTGCTCAACAAAAGGGCCGACTTCTCCGACAAAGGTAACCTGACTAGCACCCTTGATTAGCTCAATCACTCTCTCAAAGGAAAGGTGCGCTTCTGGCATGACAGGTTTAGCATTTTCATAAAATCCTGCGTAAACATTATTACGACGTGCATCCATCAAAGGAACGAACAAACCTTCTTGCTGGTAGGGCACCAGAGCCAAGAGACTTGACATACCAACTAACTCAATGTTCAGAGTATGAGCTAGAGTTTTGGCAGTCGCCACCGCAATTCGTAAACCTGTGTAGCTACCTGGTCCTTCCGCCACCACGATTCGGTCCAAATCCTTGGGTGTCCAATCCAAACTTGCCATCAAAAAATCGATGGCAGGCATGAGGGTAATACTGTGATTTTTCTTGATATTAATCGTCGTCTCGGCAAGAACCTGCTTGTCCTCTAAAATAGCGAGAGAAAGAGCCTTGCTGGACGTATCAAAAGCTAATACTTTCATAACACATTCCTATCTTTTGGTCTGCTTACTATTATACTACAAAAGCTGGCACATGGGAATTTTCTTTATCCCCAAACAAAATGCCTATACTTAAACAAAAAATAATTCGCAAATAAAATTAAAAAAATTTTCACTTTTCCTTTTCTTTTCCGAATATAAAAGTGAACAAGAAAATTGAAAGGATCTCCGTAAAAGGTTTGATAAGTCATGCTAGATAAAAGACACATTTTTAGAAGGATAAATTTTCTCTTCTTCATCTCTTACAGCTTTCTCAGCATTCTCAATGATTTAAACATTACTACTATCCCTTTACCAATTGATTTATCTGTTTGTATTGTTTTATTTTTATGCTTCAACTCTATTTTTGAACAGAAGAATCATTAACATAAAACTAATAAGCTCTGAAAATTTCATTGTCATGTCATTTTAGAAAAATGCAAAGACCACCTCATCTTGATAGAAGGGGTGGAATTTTCGTGTCATGAATTTACTATGTTTTGCCCCTAAACAAAAATGCCCCAGCATGAGCAGGGCATCTAAGCATTTAATCCAAAGTAAAATACAAACCAAACTACATATGTTACAAGGAGTAGAAAAAGCGAGTAGAGAGTCACAAAAGTAATTTTCCACAAGAACTTGCTTTGTCGTTGTTCCAGTTTGGCAAATAGAAGATTCCCTCCATAAACACAAGCAACAAAAACAATAAAAGCCACCAAGCGAACTCCGATAGCAAAAGCAAATAAACTATTCATAGGGCAACCTCCTTGACTTAAACACTATATGAAATTATGACAAGCAATAAATTTCACTCCCATTATCAAGATAACATATTTTCTTCATTTTTGCAAGCGCTTACCAAAGGACTCTATGGCTTTCTCGTTTCCGTCTTTTACTAATCTTTCATTTTATGTTATAATTGAAATAATTGTAACGAATCAAGGTCAATCTAGACACAAAATGGAATGAAATCAAGCAAATCTCTGCTAAAAGTTTGGAATAAGCTGACCTGTAAATAGAAAGGAACTATATGATTTACAAAGTTTTTTATCAAGAAACAAAAGAACGTAGCCCACGTCGTGAAACTACACGCGCACTTTACCTAGACATCGATGCCAGCTCAGAACTTGAGGGTCGTATCGCTGCTCGTCAACTTGTCGAAGAAAATCGCCCAGAGTACAATATCGAGTATATCGAACTCTTGTCTGACAAATTGCTAGATTACGAAAAAGAAACTGGCGCCTTCGAAATCACGGAGTTCTAATATGGCCTATACTCTTAAACCTGAAGAAGTCGGCGTTTTTGCCATCGGTGGTCTGGGAGAAATCGGGAAAAACACATACGGAATTGAATACCAAGATGAGATTATTATCGTCGATGCTGGGATTAAATTCCCAGAAGATGACTTGCTTGGTATCGACTATGTTATCCCTGACTACTCTTACATCGTAGACAACATCGACCGCGTCAAGGCTGTTTTGATTACCCACGGACACGAGGACCACATCGGTGGGATTCCATTCCTGCTCAAGCAAGCAAATGTCCCTATCTATGCTGGACCGCTTGCCTTGGCTTTGATCCGTGGGAAACTCGAAGAACACGGCCTCTTGCGCAACGCCAAACTTTACGAAATCAACCACAATACTGAGTTGACCTTTAAAAATCTCAAGGCAACTTTCTTTAGAACTACACACTCTATTCCAGAGCCTTTGGGGATTGTCATTCATACTCCTCAAGGGAAAATTGTCTGTACGGGTGACTTCAAGTTTGACTTAACACCAGTTGGTGAACCAGCAGATTTGCATCGTATGGCTGCCCTTGGTGAAGAAGGTGTTCTCTGTCTTCTATCTGACTCAACAAATGCGGAAGTACCAACCTTTACCAACTCTGAAAAAGTCGTTGGCCAGTCCATCATGAAGATTATCCAAGGTATTGAAGGACGCATCATCTTTGCATCCTTTGCCTCAAATATCTTCCGTCTCCAACAAGCAACAGAGGCTGCTGTTAAGACTGGGCGTAAGATTGCGGTCTTTGGTCGTTCTATGGAAAAGGCCATTGTCAACGGAATTGATCTTGGCTACATCAAAGCTCCTAAGGGAACCTTTATCGAGCCAAATGAAATCAAAGACTACCCTGCAGGCGAGGTTCTCATCCTCTGTACAGGTAGTCAGGGTGAGCCGATGGCAGCCCTCTCTCGTATCGCCAACGGAACCCACCGTCAGGTGCAACTCCAACCAGGTGATACGGTTATCTTCTCTTCAAGTCCTATCCCTGGAAACACTACTAGCGTTAACAAGCTGATTAACATCATTTCTGAAGCTGGTGTCGAAGTTATCCACGGTAAGGTTAACAATATCCATACATCTGGACACGGTGGTCAGCAAGAGCAAAAACTTATGCTCCGCTTGATTAAGCCAAAATACTTCATGCCTGTCCACGGTGAATACCGCATGCAAAAAGTCCACGCTGGACTAGCAGTAGATACTGGTGTCGAGAAGGACAATATCTTTATCATGAGCAATGGTGATGTACTTGCCCTTACTGCTGACTCAGCTCGTATCGCAGGTCATTTCAACGCCCAAGACATCTATGTCGATGGAAATCGTATCGGTGAAATCGGCGCTGCTGTCCTCAAAGACCGTCGTGATCTATCTGAAGACGGTGTCGTTCTGGCAGTCGCAACTGTTGACTTCAAATCGCAGATGATTCTGTCTGGTCCAGATATCCTCAGCCGAGGTTTTGTCTACATGAGAGAGTCTGGCGATTTGATTCGCCAAAGTCAACGCATCCTCTTCAATGCTATTCGTATCGCACTGAAAAACAAGGACGCTAGCGTGCAATCTGTCAATGGTGCCATTGTCAACGCCATTCGCCCCTTCCTTTATGAAAATACAGAACGTGAACCAATCATTATCCCGATGATCCTCACACCAGATGAAGAATAAATTATAAAACAGCCCCGTCTTCGGAGCTGTTTTTCTCTATGCTTTCTTTTCTTGATTCTTAGAAATACTACGATTTTTACCTTCCAAATACACCATCAAAATAGAAATATCTGCTGGGTTTACTCCCGAAATACGGCTGGCTTGGCCGATGGTTTCTGGATTGATGAGTTTGAACTTCTGACGGGCTTCGGTTGCGATAGAATCAATATCATCCCAGTCGATATTGGCTGGAATGCGTTTTTCTTCCATGCGTTTCATCTTGGCAACCTGATCCATGGCTTTGGAAATATAGCCTTCGTACTTGATTTCTGTTTCAATCAATTCGATAATCTTGTCATCCAAGTCCTCTGCAGCTGGTCCGATGAAGGCCACCACATCTTGATAAGAAACTTCTGGACGGCGAAGGAACTCCTTGGCTGTTACTGCATCTGTCAACGGCTTGAAGCCCATCTCCTCAACCTTAGCATTGATTTCCTTGACTGGCTTGAGTTTGATGCTGTCTAGGCGTTTCATCTCATTGTCAAATTGATTTTTCTTGATTTCAAAACGAGCCCAACGTTCATCGTCCACAAGTCCAATCTCGCGTCCTATCTCGGTCAAACGCATATCAGCATTATCATGACGAAGAATGAGACGGTATTCGGCACGACTGGTCAAGAGACGGTAGGGTTCAATGGTTCCCTTGGTCACCAAGTCATCAATCATCACCCCGATATAACCATCACTGCGCTTCAAAATCAACTCAGGCTTACCTTGGATTTTCAGAGCCGCATTGATACCCGCGATAATCCCTTGGCCAGCAGCCTCTTCGTAACCTGACGTTCCATTTGTCTGACCAGCAGTGAAAAGTCCTGAGATTTTCTTGGTTTCCAAAGTCGCACGCAACTGGTGTGGCAAGACCATGTCGTACTCAATGGCATAACCAGTTCGCATCATCTCAGCATTTTCCAAACCTTTGATAGAATGAACCAGCTCACGTTGGACATCCTCAGGCAGACTGGTTGAAAGTCCTTGGACATAGACTTCCTCTGTATTGCGACCTTCTGGCTCAAGGAAGAGTTGGTGGCGCTCCTTGTCCGCAAAGCGCACAATCTTGTCCTCAATCGACGGACAGTAACGAGGTCCCACTCCCTTGACCACACCTGTAAACATAGGCGCACGATGGAGGTTGTTTTGGATAATCTCATGACTGGTACCATTGGTGTAGGTCAACCAGCATGGCACTTGATCCTTGACATAGTCCTCATCACGTGAAGTATATGAGAAGTGATTTGGCGCTTCGTCCCCTGGCTGAATCTCTGTCACATCGTAGTTGATAGAAGAAGCCTTGACACGTGGAGGCGTTCCTGTCTTGAAACGACCGATTTCAAGACCAAGTTCCTTAAGATTGTCAGCAAGGTTAATCGAAGCTAGGCTGTGGTTAGGACCTGATGAGTACTTGAGGTCTCCGATGATAATTTCCCCACGGAGGGCCGTCCCTGTCGTCACGATAACAGCTTTGGCAGCATATTCTTGATGGGTCGCCGTACGTACACCGACAACCTTTCCATCTTCGACCAAAATCTCATCAATCATGGTCTGACGAAGGGTCAGATTTTCTTGGTTTTCAACTGTCTTGCGCATTTCCTTAGAGTAAAGCTCCTTGTCAGCCTGCGCACGAAGGGCACGCACCGCTGGCCCCTTCCCTGTATTGAGCATCTTCATCTGGATGTAAGTCTTGTCAATGGTCTTAGCCATTTCACCACCGAGGGCATCGACTTCACGCACAACAATTCCCTTGGCAGAACCACCGATAGAGGGATTACAAGGCATGAAAGCCAGCATTTCAATGTTGATGGTCGCAAGCAAGACCTTGCAGCCCATACGGCTAGCGGCTAAGGAAGCCTCGACCCCAGCGTGTCCCGCACCAATTACAATAATATCGTATTCTTCAGTAAAATTATATGTCATTTCTTAACCTTTCAAAAATTTCTCGTAAATAAGGAACTAACTTCTCCTCCTCTAGAGCTTGAGCCATAGTAACCCATTTAAAGTGCGTATGCTCTTCAGGATCTAATCTGATAATTGGCTTCTCCCCAACCCACTCTGCTTTATAAACTAATCGAGTAAAGACAGTATCCTTAGAGGTATCCAGTTGACTATCTTCGTGAAGAAGTTTGAGCGAACTGCTATCTAGCCTAACTCCCGCTTCTTCAATACATTCTCTAAGAGCTCCATCTCGCGGAAGTTCACCCTTTTCAACCCCGCCACCAGGAATATCCCAGTAAGTTGGATAAACGTTGGGTTGTCCTCTTTTAATTTCCGAACGCTGAATGAGCAAATAATCATCACCACTATGAACAAGTACATGGGCAATAAGCTTAACCATCCCTTTCTCTCCTATTCCTCAAGATGAATGTGTCTTAGTTGGCCGTCCCAATCTGGTAGGGCTGTTTTCAAAAAGGCTGGAACTAGATTGATACCCTCAAGCTTATCCAAGTCAATCCACTCACAGGGTTGCATCTTCTCATCTTCCTGCATGGTCAACGGGGCATCTTCAAGCAAATCCACTAGATAATGAAATTCGATATTGTGATAGGAAACACCGTCCTGTTCAAAACGATTTTCAACCACAAAAGCTAGCTGCCCAGCTTGAGCTTTGACACCCAGTTCTTCCCTCACTTCACGGACTACCGCGTCCTCCGTTCTTTCATTGACTTGAATCGCACCGCCGATAGTGTAATACTTGCCCTTAGCTTTGGTGACTAGGAGTTTGCGATTTTGGAGAATCAAGGCTGTCGCCCGAACACCAAAAACCGTATTGTCTACTTTTGTCCGAAAGTCTTGTTGAGTCATTTTTGTCCTTTCCTCTAAACGACACAAAAACAGTCAAAACTCCAAAGAAGTGCAGGACAAAAAAGCCTGCAACATCCATGAGCTTTGACCATCATTTCTATTGCTTTTATTATTGTAGCAAATTGAGAAAATTTGTCAATCTAAATGTACTGACAAACTTGTCCATCGCGGTAGGCATTGTCAATCAAACCACCACCGAGACACTCATCTCCATCGTAAAAGACAACTGCCTGACCTGGTGTGATGGCGCGTTGTGGTTCCGCAAAGATGACCTCTGCCTTGTCTCCTTTGACATGTACAGTCACCTTAGAATCAGGCTGACGATAGCGGAATTTAGCCGTACATTCGAGCGTAAACTCCTCTGGCATATCACGAGTAAAGTGGACCTGACTGGCTTCTAAGCTGGTTGACATGAGCGAGTCATGGTAGAAACCTTGTCCGACATAGAGGATATTCTTGCTTAGGTCTTTTCCAACAACGAACCAAGGGGCATTGTCACCACCGTGTTGCCCACCGATACCGAGGCCGCCACGCTGACCAATTGTATAGTACATAAGACCTGTATGCTCCCCCATATCGCGACCATCCACAGTCATCATGCGACCAGGCTGAGCTGGCAGGTAGTTGCTGAGGAAGTTTTTAAAGTTCTTTTCTCCGATAAAGCAAATCCCTGTCGAGTCTTTCTTCTTGGCAGTTGCAAGGCCTGCTTCTTCTGCTAGTCTGCGTACTTCAGGCTTTTCTAAATGTCCCAGAGGGAACATGGTTTTTTGAAGTTGTTCTTGCGAAAGTTGGCTGAGGAAATAGGTCTGATCCTTGCCATTGTCCACGCCACGAAGCATGTGAACTGTCCCATCCTCATCACGCGCCACTCGGGCATAATGCCCAGTCGCTACATAGTCTGCCCCCAAGGTCATGGCATAGTCCAAAAAGGCCTTGAACTTGATTTCCTTGTTGCACATAACATCTGGATTTGGCGTACGTCCTGCACGGTATTCCGCTAGGAAATACTCAAAAACGCGGTCCCAATACTCTTTTTCAAAATTGACAGAGTAGTAAGGAATGCCAATCTGGTCTGCCACCGCAGCCACATCCTTGTAATCTTCGGTCGCCGTACAGACACCGTTTTCATCTGTGTCGTCCCAGTTCTTCATGAAGATACCGATCACATCGTAGCCCTGCTCCTTGAGCAAAAGAGCCGTCACCGACGAATCAACACCACCACTCATCCCCACAACAACACGTGTTTTAGAGTTCTCACTCATGGTAAGTCTCCCATCTATTCGTTTATTCACGATTGAAGGTCGTGTGTGCTTAACGATTGAAGGTCGCTTGAGCAGTATTCATTATAACACGCTTGGTTAGAGAAGACAAGAAAGAGGCTGATAATCTACCAACCTCTTACATAAGATACTTATTCATTCCAAACTATTCTTTATAGAAAAAAGTCCTATAAATTCGAGCAATAGTTAAAATACAAACAAATATAATTCCCAAAATAGATAATACTATTTTCACAAAACTCATTTCCGAACCTATGACATATATATGAAAAAGAGGGGCTAGTCCTACACATATATACAATAGATAATTTATAAAGTTTATTTCACCAAATCCTGCAAAAAAATGTTTCATTTTAAATATCCCAATTTTACCTTTCATCTTTATAATCCACTAACAACTCTATTGACTTCTCTTTCTTTTGAAAAATCTTGACAGCAAATTTACTCCACTTAATGCCACTAAGATTTCAATGGGCAAAAAATAGTAATCCCATATCAAATGAGAAATTAGCAATGATAGAAATAGTATACAATCAATATAACTATTCTTAAAATATTCTGTAATTACATAATACAGAAATGCCACAACCACTGAAATTAAAACAACCATCATAATACTATCATCCTGTTCTTAATTTATTGTCACTTTTTCTATCCCATTCATCAATAGCATTAAAAAATCCAATCAATAAATGATTACCTACTCACTAACGCTATTTCCTAATTATAATTTTAAAGAGCAAATATTAGTCTAACTTTATCACTTAGTCGAATCATCTTCTATCCTCATAAAATAAGTACTTGCTCCATTCACTGCAACGTTTCTCCAAAAAGAAAACAATCCCTTGTGTAGAGATAATACTCTATTAGGAAGTATCTTTTTAGTACGTGTGGTTAGGAGGTAATTTTAGTGAATCTCCCAAAAACAACCAATTTCCTATTTTTATCAATCAAAAAATGTTGATAAGTGAGTGTTTTAAAATTAAATTTTAAAGGTATCCTTAAATCTAAAGATTTTTGATAAGATTTCTGTATTTTTCACAATTCAATGATTCGATGACATTGTTGGGCTACATAAGCATCGTGGGTCACGATAATGACTGTTTTCCCCTCGCGATTCATCTCTAAGAGAAACTTCAAGACCAAATCTCTATTTTCAGGATCCAGAGAACCTGTTGGTTCATCGGCTAAAATCAGCTGGCTGGGTTTTAAGATGGCTCTAGCAACTGCAATTCGTTGTTGTTCACCCCCAGACAACTCGGAGACCTTTTGATGCAAAGTAGCTGACAAACCTACTCTCTCTAAAATCTCTTCTACCTTTTTAAGCTTGTCTTTCTTAGGCAATTTCACATATTTCAGCGCCAGCATAAGATTGTACTCGACCGTTTCATCATCAATCAGGGCAAAATTTTGAAACAGATAAGAGATATGCTCACGGATTATTGTTTGCGACTTAGCAGAATTGACCGCTAGATTTGTCTGACCAAAAATCTCATACCGTCCGCTATAATCACCATCTATCAAACCTAATAAATTTAACAAGGTCGACTTACCACTACCACTTTTTCCAACGATGGCAACCAAATCTCCCTGATCAATCCTGAGAGACAAGTGATCCAAAATCACTTTTCCTCCAATGGTTTTGGTAATATTTTCTAACTCAATCATAAGATGCCCCCTTTCAATAATTCTACTAGACTTCTTTTCTCCATCCTAGAAGCCAAGACTAGCACAAATAGTATATCCAGACATGTAAAGCCTGCAAACAGCAGGAGTGGCAAGAGCGCATGGGCAAAGAAAATCAATACTAGAAGAGGGAGACTATAGCCCAACAAGAGCAGAACTAGAAGAGGGCGGTAGCGATCGACCAGTTTCCACCCCATAAATTTCTTGGTAATGATGTCCCTGCGCTTCAATAAGAAAGTTGTTACTAGTAAGAAGTAGGAAATCATCATGCTAAGGAGACCAAACAAAGCAAAGAGTATATTAAGATTTCGAACTGCATCTCGATAAGAATCTACTTTCTCTTGTTGAATGGCTTGAAGCGATGAAAATTTTAAATAATTCCCATCTGATAATTTCTCAACTAACTCCGTAATCACTTTTTGATTTTGTTCTGTATTTTCAACTTTCATAGGATTGTTTAAACCTGTCGTTGACAAGCGAGTCTTTTCTTCCCACATCATGTCTTGATCATTTACCAGACTAATGATTGGATTGTGGAGATTTTCCTTTCGCTCATTATTATAAGGGAAGAAAGACCAATCTCCTTCATAGTAGGCAATTTCTACATCCATATCTTCTATTGTTTGCTTTTGCTGATCTTCATACCTCATAGAAAGATAGGCTATGGATTTTCCCAAGAACTGATTCTTACCTTCTTGTCCTTTGGCACTGGCTGGCATCAAAATAACTTTTTTAGTGCTGGTATCTGGTAACTTGAATCCCTTGCTCTTTAGAAAATTGCTATTAGCATAGTAAACATCTACCTTATCAGGCAGTTGGTACTGCTGTACTTGTTCAGCTTTGATGACTGGTTTGATAGGAAGACTCGCACTTCGCACATAATTTACTTGTATTTTTGCTAGCAAATCTTGATAAAATTGGTAGAAATAATCTGTAGATTTCCCTGACCCTGCTAGCTCTTCTTGCCACAGGTTATCATTGAGTTGGAAGGTTTCTAAGGTCAAGTAATTCCCTTGGCTTACCCACTGTTGCTGATAAGCAAGTTCTTTGTTTTCTTGTTCTAGACTTCTGCCCACCCCAATCAGTAAGGCCGTCAGTAAAATAGTTGTCCCTATTTTCATCACATAATTGAAGATAAGACCAAGTTTGACAGATGAAAAACCTTTCAACATGGAACTGACTGTCATTTTCTGAATCATCAGGTAGGTCAGCCAACTGATGAACAAATACAACTGTAAAAGCAGAAATTGGGATAAGAGTAAACTTGGGAACAGAAGTTTTGGCCTGTAGTCCAGCACTAAAAATAGTCCCAAGTCAATGACAAGACTTCCACCCAAGAGAAGATAAAAATTAGTCTTTACAAAACCAGCTAAAATCGCTCCGCTTTGAAAACCAAGTAACTTTTGAACCCCCACTCGTTTCATCTCCATCATCGGCTGATAAACTGTTACTAACACAAGAAGTAAAATAGCCAAGACAAAAACAATGGCAGATAAAAGCAAATCTCGATTTATGACTTCCACTGCACTTTTATAGGTAGGCTCTAGCAAAGTAGCCTGGTCTATCTTGAAAAAATCGCTCCATTTCTGTACAATCCTATCCTTATCCATCTCTTGTGTAGAAGTTATCGTATAGCGACCATTTAAACTACGAGATGTATCCTTGATATAGGTTTGAAAAGTTATAAGCTGAATAGGCTTGGCTTTTAGAAAGGTCGGTATCGTACCAAGTTTATTAGAAATTTTTTTATTACTGTAGACTCCTTCACCATCTGTGGTAAAATCAAGAGAAGAAATCCCAAACTCTTGGTAGGGGAAGGTATCTTTATCAAAAACACCAGACTTGATTACCTCATCACCACTGTCTGTTTTGATGATGGAGACCTTGTACTCCTTTGATACATCCTCAAAAAATCGAAGAACAGACGCTGCAGGTTCGTTAATATCTTTCAAGTACAAATCCAAAGAATCTACAGTCTTTCCCATTTCCCGAATCCGAACCGCCTCACGTGTGTAGTTTACATTAAAAACAAAAAAAGTGGTACACAGCAACAGCAGAAACATACAAAGATGGCTGATTTTTTTCATAGAGATACCTCCCGTGAAGAGACGAGGCTAGCTAAAACTAACTTCTAAATAAAACCACACTGTCATTCCAATCTTGAATACAATCAAGTTGAAAGAAACACTGTGTGGTTTTTGAATGTTTGAACGTTCGGAGATTTGTTTTTTAGGCAATTGTCTATCAGAATGTTCGATTATCTGTCAATAATCCTAGAAAATCTTGTCGTTTCAAGTCGGAGAAATGTTTGGTAGAAAGACTTCCTTTTTGAAGTCCATCATCTCTAACCTGTAAATAATAGCTATGTTGGCTTGTTTTAATTGTCAAAAAATCGCCAAATACAAAAGCTCTTTTCCAGTTGCGAATCTCAAATTCTTTCATCTCTGATTTTGGAATGCGGATAAGTCCTTGCCGCAAATCGCGATGATGCTCATTTGTGAAAGTCATCCCATTTCCAAGATTTCTTATCAGCAATTCATCTGATGTTACCATCACTAGTGCTATTTTAGTTAAGAGAATTTCAACTGTTGGTGGTAAAATCGCTAGATTAAACCAAGGGTGTAAGTAGCGATAAGCTAAGAAATAGTTAGGTTCCTCACCCAATCCTAGTTGTTTATATAAGGTCTTGACTTCACTATCTAACCTCGCTTCAAAAGACACATCTGAATGCTCCTCTTCCTTCTTCTGATTAAAATAACGCATCCAGACTAGGAAACCTATAAAGACTAGGACAAATATTCCTGATAAGATATATTTTAAATTGTAGTTCATCGCTTAACCTCCTGATTCACTACTCCGCCTAAAACAGAAACCTATTTATTTTGAAAATAGTTCCATCACAACTTTAAATAAGACGGGTGTCATTAAAATTAGGATAATTCCTATCACAAATATCATGACTACTCGAAAAAGTTCCTTATTTTTAAACATTTTTCCACCCCTTTTCTAACTACATCATAGTACTGTTAAGCCCATTTTAAAATTACACCCAGCTTATTTTAATTTTCTTTTTTACTATTCCTGTTACTATGATACAATATTTTTAATTGGATTTTATTATTTGTTAACTTTTTTCACGAAAAGGAGAAAATCATGCAATATGATTTCGGGAAAGTATATTGAAAGACCTATAATAAAGTTAGCCAGCTACCATTACTAAAAGTTAGATGTCTTAACTAATTTACCGTTTTTCAATTCAAGAACAATATCAGATAATACTTCAATATCCTCTTTATTGTGGGATGTGACCAACATAGTAATATGATTCTTTCGAGCATAGCTCTTAATTATTTTTCTAAGTTCTTCTACACCTTCATAGTCCATACTATTAAATGGTTCATCTAGGAGTAAAATCTTAGGATTTTCCATCAATGCTTGGGCAATCCCTAATCTTTGTAGCATGCCTAATGAATAATTTTTTACTTTTACATCTTTATCCTGATATAAACCTACCTTATTCAATACTTCCTCAATCTCTTTCTTAGTAATTTTATTTTTGATTGCAGCTAATTGCTCTAAATTCTCTAATGCAGTTAGGCTAGGCAAAAATCCCGGATTTTCAATAAGTAACCCTACATCAAGTGGCATAGAACCATTTTCCCCAACAATTACACTCCCAATTGTAATCTTACCAGTAGTAGGTTTCATTAATCCTGAAAGCATTTTAAATAATACACTTTTCCCGCATCCATTGGTTCCTACAATTCCATATATTTTACCTGATTCAAAAACATAACTAACATCATCTATAACATACTTTTTCCCAAATATTTTTGAAAGATGATCTACTTTTATACAATCCATACGTTTCAACTCCTTACTCATTTTGATACTGCTTACTTCCTTTAGGTAATGTAATATCTTTATTTTCAAATATTTTGAAATTTAATAGAACCAACATTGCATCAACAAATACCAATATCCCACATCTACCAATGAAATTTATGCCGTAACCATACACTGAACCAGAAATGGAAAACAATGAAAATGCTCTCAGATGTTCTCCTAAAAAGCCCAATGCTGAACCCGCCATTACAATCAAAGTGCCCGTATAGATAACAAATACTAACGATTGTGATATTCTAAACTGTGTTAAAAGTGCATGGAGCAGGGAAAAGAAATATAGCAACAATCCTTGTAAAATTATTATCTTTACTATCTCATAAATTACTATATTCGTTTCAAAATTTCCAAATAAATACGTTTCTGAAAATTTTTTTGTGGCTGTTGAAATGCCGATGCCAAAGTTAGAATCTCCTATTCCTACTATGGTGGAAAATATACAAATACTAACCACATAATAAATCACACTTTTCAAAATTTTGAAATGCTTATTTCTATAAAAATCATTTCTACTTGAATACCTACTTAGTACAAAAAATATATTTTGTTCAACTGGGCTTTGTAGCATCATTATGAAAGCTAATAAAAACGGAAAGGTGAAATATCCAGTATAGGAATCATTAAACATGATAAGAATCAGCTCACCAAAATGAAAATTCCCAAATTTATATTTCAATACTATCAGCTGACTAAAATTTGCTAATATAGCAAAAGCAACTAATAAATATATAAAACCTATATAAAAATCTTCTTTATTCTTTAATTCTTTAAATTTCTTCATCAGTTTCTATATCCCTTTTAAATTTTTTATACGACATCCAATATGATATTACTACTATAAGGATTAAGTATACAAAAACAAATACTACGCTTATTCCTTTTACTCTTGAAACATCAAAAATTGCCATTGGTTCAATTTTAGTAAGACCTAAAAACATAGCAAACAATGATCCTATTGTCGTTAAAATAAATGGGGATAACCATGCAACAAATTTGCTCTTAATAAAATATGACATCGCCAATCCAACACTACTATATGCAACGCCAACAAAGGAACAATGTAAAATGATTATTACTACATAAAATAACGGGGATATCCTCACTGCTGATTCATAAATAGAAACTTTTGTTATTGCATAATAAGCATCCATATTTATACTTCTATTAAAAAATAAAATTGACATTATCAAGAATAATAACATTCCAAAAATAAATGTTGTAAATGATATGAATCCATTGATTATAAAAATAGAATTAAAATACTGTTTATATCCCATCCTTGATACAATATATTTCATTGTTCCACTTTTTCTATTTTCGATATGCTGTGACGCAAAAGGAATTGTTGCAATAAGAGGTGCCAAAACTATTAACAACGACCTATCACCATTATAACCTTGTAAAAATGCCACAATATAATCATGATTAAAAAAATACTCCATCCCCTCTTCAATAAATGCACTTACAGAAAATATCATAGAAGTTAAAATAATTAATATTGCTAAAAAGAATTGCTTATTTTTCATCCCTTTTAAAAACATACTGACCTTGTAATCCATACTTCTCTCCTATAAAACAAATGGGATGAGCGAACATGCTCACCCCCAAATATACAAACCTATATTCTAGCTCTTAATACTCATCAGGACTCCATGAACCGCTGGTTTGAACTTTAACATATGTTGCGAACCCTGTCCATCCACCCAATCTAAGATTAGATCCTTCTGCATCTGATGGACTATTATAATTCAAATAAATCCTATCTCCACTACCTGCAGAATATGTATGTGTCATTTGATCGTCACCTCTAAAAATAGCACAGTGCATTGTATAACCACCACCGATTGATGTATTATTATTTACTCCTCTTGATTGATTTGTTTTATATAATGAGTCAGTCACTGTACGACCTCCGAATCTCGGCATAATCATATCGTAGTCCGAAATTTCTCTAGCAGAGACAGCCATTGCACCAATCATTAACGTAGCACATATACTTGCAAATAACTTTGTTTTAGTATCTGGTTTTTTCATTATTACAATCCTTTCGCTCCACTTACGACACAACACAAAATGAAAAACATGTTGTATTGTGTTGTTTTCTTTAATTTGGGATATGATATACTTTCTGTAAAACCAAATATGATAAACTAAAAAGCAAAATTATAATTAATTCAAATTTATCGAATAACTACTTTAAAAACGATATTAGCATTCACAGAAAATCTTATGTAATCACTAAATAATCCATTGGACACACCTTCCTTTCATTTTTACAACTAGCGCATTATATCGGCCATTTCCATGGGAAAACCGTAGCAATGCTGAATAAAAAAGCAAGAACAACTAAAAAGCGAAAAACTTTTTTATTCATACTTTTTTCCTCCTATCTGTATTTTGTATCTATAGTATACTTCTTCTTTACTCTATTTTACAATTAGTTAACTTTTTTCACACATTATTTTAGCTTTCTTTTTTACTATTCCTGTTATTATGATACAATATTTTTAATAGGATTTTATTATTTGTTAACTTTTTTCACAAAAAGGAGAAAACCCATGCGTTATGATTTCGGAAAGGTCTATAAAGAAATACGTGAGTCAAAAGGATTGACCCAAGAAGAGATCTGTGGAAATGTCCTCTCAAGAACCAGCCTATCAAAGATTGAAAGCGGCAAGGCAACTCCCAAATATGAAAATATGGAATTTCTTCTCCGTCAAATCAATATGAGTTTTGAAGAGTTTGACTACATCTGCCATCTCTATCAGCCGAGTCAACGGACAGAAATCATGCAAACCTATCTCAATATGAATTCCATCATTGGTAGCAGTGGTCTAGTTCATTTTTTTGAAACATGCCAAAACTATCTCAAGACCCATCATGACCTCCCTATAGAAGAGATCAGGGATATGCTGGAAGTTGTCATTCATATCCGTCAACATGGTACAGAGCAACTATCAGACCAAGTGAAACAGACTATCCAAAAACTGTGGGAAAAAATTGAAAAACAAGATACATGGTATGAAAGTGACCTAAAAATCCTCAATACCATCCTTTTCAGCTTGCCCATTGAACACCTCCATCTCATCACTGGAAAAATCTTGCAACGCTTAGAAGTCTATAAAAACTATCAACATTTATATGACTTGCGAATGACAATTCTATTAAACCTTTCCACACTCTATCTATACAATCAAGATAAAAACATGTGTAAGCAAATCTGCTACACTTTACTGGAGGATGCCAAAAACAAGAAAAGCTACGATATGCTTGCTATCTGCTATATCCGTATTGGGATTTGTAGGGATGATTCTAAACTTATCCAAAAAGGTTTCTCACTTCTGGAGCTGACCGAGGAAACTTCTATGCTGTCTCATCTCAAAAAAGAAGTAGAGACCTATTATCAAGCGAAGTAAAGATAAAAAAGTCGAGGGAGTTCCTCGACCTTTTCATATTATTCTATTCGTTATTTCTTAATACCAGCCATTGTTAAGCCAGAAGTTTTTCGCAGCTGTCCATGAACCGTAACGTCCTGCAACGTAGGCATCTGCTACACGTTCTTGGTTTTCAGCTGAGTAATCACCATTCAAGTATGAATCTGTCAATTGGTAGCGTCCGATGTAACGTCCGTTTGTAGCTGTGTAGCTACCGCCTGATTCTTTTTGTGCAATCCACTCTTTAGCTTCTGCTTCAGATCCGCTTACAGTTGCAGCTGGTGCTGAAGTTTCTGTTGAAGCTACTGTTTCTTCTGCTACAGGAGCGCTTGCTACTGGAGCTTCTTCTGCTACTTCTGTAGTTTCTGCTGCTGGAGCTGAAACAGTTTCATCTTGAGCAGCTGGTGCTGCATAAGTAGTTGGCGCTGGTGTTGCAGCAGGCGCTACAGGACCATCGATAACCAACTCTTGACCAACATAAATCATATGGATGTTGTCAATGTGGTTGTTTTCTGCCAATTTCTCAACAGTTGTGTTGTGAGTTTCAGCGATTTCTGAAAGTGTATCACCTTCTTTAACAGTGTAAGTTGATGATTCTTGAGCAGATACAAATGATGGAGCAAATACTGCAAACAAGGCAGCTACTCCTGCAAGAGTTGTTTTAATCTTTTTAGTTGTTGATTTCATATTCGAAAATTCTCCTTCATTCTATAGTTCTATCATACCCTTTAAATATTACTGTTTCTTGACACTTTTATGTAGAAATATTACAAAATTATTTTTTATTTCCTTAAACAAGCTATTTTTTGTCATAAAAGATACTATTTTTATGCTATTTGTAGTGTAAAAAGGTTTTCATCCACAATTAAAGCCAAGACCTTTATTCTTTGATATAATAGAGATAAGAATTTTTATAAGGGGAAACTGATGAAATCACTTCGTTTTCAATCTGTCTTTGATATCATCGGACCAGTTATGATTGGCCCATCTAGTAGCCATACCGCTGGTGCTGTCCGTATTGGGAAGATTGTCTCTTCCATTTTTGATGATACTCCGACAGAAGTCGAATTCCAACTTTTTAACTCATTTGCCAAGACCTATCGTGGTCACGGAACAGACCTAGCCCTTGTTGCAGGTATTTTGGGCATGGATACAGATGATCCTGAAATCCCAAACAGTCTGGAGATTGCCCACAAGCGCGGTATTAAGATTGTCTGGACCATTCAGAAAGACAGTAATGCCCCTCACCCAAACACTACTAAAATTACCGTTAAAAATGCCCATAAAACTATCAGTGTGACTGGTATTTCTATCGGGGGAGGGAATATTCAGGTCACCGAACTCAATGGCTTTGCCGTCTCTCTCAATATGAATACACCGACCATCATCATTGTTCATCAAGATATTCCAGGTATGATTGCTCTTGTTACGGAGGCACTTTCACGCTATGGTATCAATATCGCCCAGATGAATGTTACTCGTGAAAAAGCTGGTGAAAAAGCCATTATGATTATCGAAGTCGACAGTCGCAACTGTGATGAGGCCATCGAAGAAATTCGTAAAATCCCTCATCTCCACAATGTCAATTTCTTTAAATAGGAGGAAGCATGTTTTATTCTATCAAAGAATTGGTCGAGCAGGCAGAACTGGACTTTCAAGGAAATGTTGCAGAACTCATGATTACAACGGAGTTTGAATTGACCGGTCGCGAACGTGAAGAAGTCCTCCTTCTCATGGAACGCAATCTGGAGGTCATGAAAGCCTCTGTCCAACTCGGCCTCAATGAAAATAAATCTCGTAGTGGCCTGACAGGTGGAGATGCTGCCAAATTGGATCACTACATTAAAAACGGAAAAACCTTATCAGATTACACGATTCTCTCTGCTGCCCGAAATGCCATCGCAGTCAATGAACACAATGCTAAAATGGGCTTGGTCTGCGCTACTCCAACCGCTGGAAGTGCTGGCTGTCTCCCTTCCGTTCTCACTGCTGCGATTGAAAAATTAGATCTCAGTCACGAGCAACAGCTGGATTTCCTCTTTGCTGCGGGTGCCTTTGGACTAGTCATCGCAAACAATGCCTCTATCTCAGGTGCTGAGGGTGGCTGTCAGGCCGAGGTTGGTTCGGCCTCTGCTATGAGTGCTGCCGCCTTGACTCTGGCTGCGGGCGGAACACCTTATCAAGCCAGTCAGGCCATTGCCTTTGTCATTAAAAATATGCTAGGCCTCATCTGTGACCCTGTGGCTGGCTTGGTCGAAGTTCCTTGTGTCAAACGCAATGCCATGGGAGCCAGCTTTGCCTTCATCGCAGCAGACATGGCCTTGGCAGGTATCGAATCTAAAATCCCTGTGGATGAAGTGATCGATGCCATGTACCAAGTAGGAGCAAGCATGCCAACTGCCTTTCGTGAAACAGCTGAAGGTGGACTCGCTGCCACCCCTACTGGTCGTCGCCTCCAAAAAGAAATTTTCGGAGAATAAACTTATCAAATAGGAGAAACCATGACCTCTATCTCAGCTATCTTTTTCGATCTGGATGGAACCCTCGTTGATAGTTCTATCGGAATTCACAATGCCTTTACCCATACTTTTAAGGAGCTAGGCGTGCCTAGCCCTGATGCCAAAACGATTCGTGGTTTTATGGGACCGCCCCTCGAAAGTAGTTTTGCGACCTGCCTGCCCAAAGAACAAATCTCTGAAGCTGTGCAGATATACCGTTCTTACTACAAGGAAAAAGGCATCCATGAAGCTCAACTTTTCCCTCAGATTGTAGAATTACTTGAGGAACTATCCAAGAATTACCCTCTCTATATCACCACAACAAAAAATACTCCAACTGCTCAAGATATGACAAAAAACTTGGGAATCTATCATTTCTTTGAGGGCATTTATGGTTCCAGCCCTGAAGCACCCCATAAGGCAGATGTCATTCGCCAAGCCTTGCAGACACATCAATTAGCACCTCAACAAGCCATCATCATCGGAGATACCAAGTTTGATATGCTGGGAGCTCAAGAAACAGGCATTCAGAAATTGGCCGTCACTTGGGGATTTGGAGAGCAAGCAGATTTGCTCAACTATCAGCCTGATTATATGGCCCACAAACCCTTAGAAGTTTTGGGGTATTTTCAATAACATAACGGATACTGGGCAAAAACTCAATTTCAGAAGAAAATGAGTCAATCTATACATAACAAAACGCATATTACCAAGGTTCTTCAGACCTGATAATATGCGTTTTTCTTTTTTATTCAACGTGGGTTGTTTGATTGGCAAAGGCGATAATGGCTTGCTTCAATTCATCTCCACTGAGAGTTCGGAACTCTTCAATCTTTTTATCGATGGCTTCTAGAGGCATGACATTAACCTTACCAACGAAGATCTTATCCATAACTTGATTGTCAACGAGTTCGGTTGATACCAAGAGTTCTTCGTAGAGTTTTTCACCTGGGCGGATTCCAACTTCAACAATTGGAATTTCGCTTTCGGTATGGCCACTTAAAAGGACCATTTTCTTAGCCAAGTCATAAATCTTGACTGGTTTGCCCATATCAAGGATAAAGACTTCTCCATCCTTGGCATAGGCACCAGCATGGATGACCAAACGACTAGCTTCTGGAATAGTCATAAAGTAACGGGTCATGCGGAAGTCTGTCACCGTTACAGGACCACCTTCAGCAATCTGACGTTCAAAGACTGGAATGACACTACCACGGCTACCAAGAACATTCCCAAAACGAACTGCACAGTAGGTGGATTGGCTACGTTGGTTAAAGCCAGTAACAATCAACTCAGCCACGCGCTTGGTTGCTCCCATAACATTAGGTGGATTGACCGCCTTATCCGTCGAAATCATAACCATCTTAGGCACCTTGGCTTCATCAACAGCCCTAGCAACATTGTAGGTTCCACGGATATTGTTTTTGAAGGCTTCTTTTGGATTGCGCTCCATCATAGGAACGTGCTTGTGGGCAGCCGCATGATAAACAATAGCAGGCTTGTACTGCTCAAAGACTTGCAAGAGACGGTCGTAGTCTTGAATATCTGCAATAACAGGTACATAATCAATCCCTTGGAACTTGCGAATCAATTCATGATACACAAGGTAAATTGAGTTTTCCCCGTGACCGAGCAAGACGATGCGTTCAGGATTGAAGCGGCTAACTTGGCGACAGATTTCAGAACCGATTGAACCACCAGCTCCTGTAACCAAGATCGTTTTTCCAGTAAGTTCTGTACCCAGACGCGATTCGTCAAGACGAATTTCCTGACGGCCCAAAAGGTCTGTGATATCAATCTTTTGGAAGCCTCCACCTGCTTGGTGAAGACCCTGAACAACTGTTTCAACCTTAGGCATCTTGTAACATTTGACACCCAGTTTATTACACATCTGCAAGATACGCTCATACTCTGACGGATCAAGCGACGGAATCGCAACGATCACACGCTCGATTTGATGGCGTTTAGCTAATTCAGGCAGATTGTCATAAGAGCCCAAAACAGGGATACCACCGAGTTTTTGACCCTTTTTCTTTTCATCATTATCCAAAATACCGACAAGTTCTAAATCACTGGTTGGGTGTTGGTAACTGTTCATAAAGAGGGCACCACCATCGCCAGCACCAATCAAGAAGGTACGACGATGTTCCCCATCACCACTGCCTTTTTTGCGTTTAGAGTAGATTAACTGCCAAGTAATCCGTGGCAATAAAATCAAGAAGGTACTCAACAAGATAAAGAGTACGATAAAACGGATGGAAAAGAGGGGCAAGAAGGCATAGCAGATACTATATGACAAGACACTGCTCGCAGTCACACCAAAAAAGATTTTCATAAAATCCGTAATCTTGCTGTAACGACTAATACTAGCGTTCAACCCCCAAAATCCAATCATCAATTGATAAAACAAGAAGGCCAAACTCGTATAGATAATGTAGTCAACAGGTGCTGGATTAATCAATCCGTAGAATAAGATATAAGATACAATGATGGAAACCACCATACTGAAAATATCAAATATGCCCCAGAAGACTTGTTTTTGTTGTTTATTTAAAATTTCCACCAGATCAATGACATAATCCGTGAGTTTTTTATTCATAGAAATTTACTCCTCCTTAAAAGAGCTGAATGGTTATATTGTTATTATAACACTTTTTTATCCAGTTTACGATTTGCTACAATCTTTTAATTGCTTTTTCGTAACAGCTTCATAAAAATAAACTGTCTGACAAATCCTGGACAAAGGGCAACAACCATCTGAATGGCAACACTCTTGGCGTACTCTCTGTAAGAAATTTGCCTTCTCTTCAGCATGCGCTGACGAGCTTGACGATAGAGTTTGAGGTAACGCAGTCCCCCACGACGCTCAAACATCCCTGCTCCGACACGAACCCTACACAAGATTTGATCCAGATTTCCAGTCTTGGCTCCTGCAGCAATCATATTGAGCCAGAGGAGGTCATCCTCCATATAAAGGCCATCTTCATAATTGCCTGCCTTGAGAACCATGTCCTTCTTGAACATGACAGTCATGTGGTTAAAGGCACTTCTCATCCTTTGATAAGCCACAATATCTGCATGTTGAGTCGGAACACGACGGTAAGAAACAATCTCATCAGGATTATCAATAAATTCTGCAATATGGCCACCTAATAGGTCGAGGTTGTCCTTCTCCATTAACTGAACCTGTTTCTCAAAACGATCTGGAACAGCAATATCATCCGTATCCATACGGGCAATAATATCATACTGACACTGCAAAACACCCTGTCGAAGAGCCAGACCCAAACCTTGATTCTGCTCAAGAGGATAGCGTTTCACTGGAATATCAGACTCAGCTTCAAGCTGGTCTAATACCTGATAGAGCTCAGGAGTCAAAGGCCCATCCTCAACCAGAACCAACTCACTCGGTTTCAAGGTTTGATTTTGAATACTCTCAATAGCATTCTTTAAAAATGTCGGATTTTCCTTTACATAGACCGACATCAAGACGCTGATTTTTTGCTTTTCAAGCACAGTTTTTCTCCAATATATAGATTTCCTTCCACTATTTTATCATAATTTTCAAGACTTTCCCATTTTTATCTTGAAAGCCCAAAACCTTACTTGACATTATAAGGAAAAAACCTTAAAATAAGCTGTTATTAAAATCAGCTAGAAGAGGTATTATATGAAAAAGCAATCACTCTTTTTTGTTCCAGGTATTATACTAATTGGTGTTTCCTTGCGGACTCCTTTTACTGTTTTACCCATTATTTTGGGAGATATTTCGCAAGGACTGGGAGTCGAAGTTAGTTCACTTGGTGTCCTGACCAGCCTTCCTCTCCTCATGTTTACCCTCTTCTCACTATTTTCTACCCGACTGGCTCAGAAAATTGGCTTGGAGCATCTTTTTACCTACAGCCTCTTCTTCTTGACTATCGGTTCTCTGATTCGACTAATCAATCTACCCCTGCTCTATCTAGGAACCTTGATGGTTGGGGCAAGTATCGCAGTCATCAATGTTCTGCTTCCTAGTCTTATCCAAGCTAATCAACCAAAGAAGATTGGTTTTCTGACCACCTTATATGTAACGTCTATGGGGATTGCGACGGCTCTGGCCTCCTATCTGGCGGTGCCTATTACACAAGCCAGTTCTTGGAAAGGACTTATCATCCTCCTCACCCTGCTCTGCCTAGCAACTTTTTTGGTCTGGCTCCCAAATCACCGCTATAATCACAGACTGGCTCCACAAACCAAACAAAAAAGCAAAACAAAGGTTATGCGTAATAAACAGGTCTGGGCAGTGATTGTCTTTGCAGGTTTTCAATCCTTGCTCTTTTACACTGCTATGACTTGGTTACCGACCATGGCTATCCATGCAGGCCTATCCAGTCACGAAGCTGGCTTGCTGACCTCTATCTTCTCTCTGATTAGTATTCCTTTTTCAATGACCATCCCAAGCCTAACAACCAGCTTATCTACTCGCAACCGTCAGCTCATGCTTACTCTGGTTTCACTGGCTGGTGTGGTCGGCATTTCCATGCTCTTTTTCCCTATCGGTAATTTCTTTTACTGGCTTGCCATCCATCTCCTCATCGGAACCGCAACCAGCGCCCTCTTCCCCTATCTCATGGTCAACTTTTCACTTAAGACAAGCGCCCCTGAAAAGACAGCCCAATTGTCTGGTTTATCTCAAACAGGAGGCTATATCCTAGCAGCCTTTGGGCCAACCCTTTTTGGTTACAGTTTTGACCTGTTCCACTCTTGGGTACCAGCTGTAGCTGCCCTCTTGCTCGTCGATATCCTGATGACTGTGGCCCTCTTTACAGTGGACAGAGCTGATAAAATCCTTTAAACTTCTAGTCTTAGCTAGAAGTTTTTTATATATAAAAATTTTACACATTTCTCTTGACAGGGCTTTCTTTTAGATGTACAATGTATGTGTAGAAAAATTATATATAAAAATCTTACACATTAGAAAAGGAGGTTCCCCATGTACTTTCCAACATCCTCTGCCTTGATTGAATTTCTCATCTTGGCTGTACTGGAGCAGGATGATTCTTATGGTTATGAGATTAGCCAAACCATTAAGCTAATCGCTAATATCAAAGAATCCACACTCTATCCCATTCTCAAAAAATTGGAAGGCAATAGCTTTCTGACAACCTATTCTAGAGAGTTCCAAGGTCGCATGCGCAAATACTACTCCTTGACAAACGGTGGTATAGAGCAGCTCGTGACCCTAAAAGATGAATGGGCACTTTATACAGACACCATCAATGGCATCATAGAAGGGAGTATCCGCCATGACAAGAACTGAATACCTGACTCAGCTAGAACTCTATCTCAAAAAACTGCCTCAGGCTGACCAAATCGAAGCCATGGACTATTTCAGAGAACTCTTTGACGATGCTGGAGTCGAGGGAGAAGAAGAACTCATCGCTAGTTTAGGAACTCCCAAAGAAGCGGCCCACGAAGTTCTCTCAAATCTTCTCGATAAAAAAATCAATGAAGCACCTGCTCAAAAGAATAACCGACAAATTTTGCATATCGCCTTGTTAGTCCTACTTGCAGCACCCATCGGTATTCCTCTGGGAATCGCCATCCTCGTTGCCCTGTTCGGAATCCTTGTAGCCGCTTTGACTGTCATTCTGGCTTTCTTTGCGGTTTCCATACTTGGTATCATCGGCGGATTCCTATTTTTAGTTGAAAGTTTCACTGTCCTAGCCCAAGCAAAATCAGCCTTTATCTTGATTTTTGGTGCTGGTTTACTAGCCATCGGTGCTTCTTCGCTGGTTTTACTAGGTATTTCCTATGTAGCTCGTTTCTTCGGTCTACTCATTGTTCGCTTGGTGCAATTTGTTCTCAAAAAAGGAAAGAGAGGTGACCAGCATGCGTAAATGGACAAAAGGATTTCTCATCTTTGGTGTGGTGACTACCATTATCGGCTTTATCCTGCTCTTTGTAGGCATCCAATCTGACGGGATTAAGAGCCTACTTTCCATGTCCAAAGAGCCTGTCTATGATAGTCGGATGGAAGAGCTGACCTTTGGCAAGGAAGTCGAAAACCTAGAGATTACGCTCCACCAACACGCGCTGACCATCACAGACTCTTTCGATGATCAAATCCACATTTCTTATCATCCATCTATTTCTGCTAACCATGATCTTGTCACAAATCAAAGCGACAAAACTCTAAGCCTCACTGATAAGAAACTGTCTGAAACCCCATTTCTCTCTTCTGGAATTGGCGGGATTCTCCATATCGCAAGTAGCTACTCTAGTCGTTTTAATGAAGTTATTCTCCAAGTTCCAAAGGGAAGAAGTCTAAAAGGGATCAACATCTCAGCAAATCGCGGTCAAACCAGTATCACTAATGCTAGTCTTGAAAATGCGACCATCAATACCAATAATAGCTATCTCCTCCGAATTGAAGGAAGTCGTATCAAAAACAGTAAACTCACAACACCAAATATTATCAATATCTTTGATACAGACCTTACAGATAGTCAGCTAGAATCAACAGAACATCACATCCACGCTGAAAAAATCCAAATACACGGTAAGGTGGAATTGGTAGCAAAAACAAACCTAAACCTGCTACTTTCTGAAGAAGAAAAACAAAGAATCAACTTAGATCTTTCAACAAAACATGGTTCTATTCTTCATTTTCTAAGAGAAGGAAGACATTCATTTAGCAATAAAGAAAACAAAGATGAACGATTAAGCAATCCTTATAAAACAGAAAAAGCTGATGTGAAAGATCAACTCATAGCAAGGGCAGACCAGGATATCTATCTACTCAAAGCAGAGGAACACAAGTCTTCTTCTAGAAACCGTTGACAAAAGCGCTTACATCTGCTACTATGAAAGCATATTTATCTAACTAAAAAGGAGGTTCTACCATGAAACAAGAATGGTTTGAAAGTAATGATTTTGTAAAAACAACAAGCAAGAACAAGCCTGAAGAACAACCCAAAAATCTTGCAGACAAGGCTGAAGAAACGATAGCCGATCTCGATACACCAATTGAAAAAAATACTCAAGTAGAGGAGGAAGTCTCTCAAGCTGAAGTCGAACTGGAAAGCCAGCAAGAAGAGAAAATTGAAATGCCTGAAGACAGTGAATCGAGAACAGGAATAGAAGAAAAGAAAGCATTAGATTCTACTGAAGAAGAGCCATACCTTTCTAAAGAAACAGAAAAAGTCACTATAGCTGAAGAGAGTCAAGAAGCACTTCCTCAGCAAAAACCAACCACGAAAGAGCCCCTTCTTATCAGTCAATCCTTAGAAAGTCCCTATATCCCCGACCAAGCTCCAAAATCTACGGATAGATGGAAAGAGCAAGCGCTTGATTTTTGGTCTTGGCTAGTGGAAGCAATCAAATCTCCTACGAGCAAGCTTGAAACAAGTAGCACACACAGTTACACAGCCTTTCTCTTGCTCATTCTGTTTTCTGCGTCTTCCTTTTTCTTTAGTATCTATCACATCAAACATGCTTACTATGGACATATAGCAACTATGCATAATCACTTCCCTGAACAATTTGCTTCATTAAATCTCTTTTCGATTATCTCTATCCTAGTAGCAACAACACTCTTCTTCTTTTCATTCCTCTTTGGTAGTTTCGTTGTGAGACGATTTATCCACCAGGAAAAAGACTGGACGCTGGAAAAGATTCTCCAACAATATAGTCAACTCTTGGCAATTCCAATCTTCCTCACTGCCATTGCTAGTTTCTTTGCCTTCTTTGATAGCCTACGATTTACAGCCCTTTTGTGTGTGATTAGCATTGGAATCATTCTACTTGCTAGCCTCCATATCATTACAAGATCTAGTCAAGCAAGTGAAACTGACTCCTTCTATCAATTATTCTTGTCTGTCCTTGTGAATGGGGTCATCATCCTCCTCTTCTTTGTAGCTGAAGTAGCACTGATTGGAGATTATCTTCGTATCTTGGCCTTTCTTTAAACTTCATACTCTTCGAAAATCTCTTCAAACCACGTCAGCTTCGCCTTACCGTAGAAATATGTTCCTGACTTTGTCAGTCTTATCTACAACCTCAAAACAGTGTTTTGAGCAGCCTGCGGCTAGCTTCCTAGTTTGCTCTTTGATTTTCATTGAGTAGCAATCCTGTCATCCATGGCAGGATTTTTCTATGCCAAAAAAGCAAGTCGATTGACCTGCTTCTGCTTTACTTTTCTTGTGCTAATGCTTTAAAATCTTTGTCTAAGATGGGTTTTATTTCTATAGTTTAGTAGTATGATAACGTTGCTATGAAGTTCGTTATTCCAAATATTATGCAAACTAGGAGTCTCAATTTGATAAGAGTCCGCATCAATACCATAGCTTTTTAGTATATCTTCTATATCAAACAAAGACAATCCTTGGTGGTTATTGTTATCAAATTGTAGACTATCTAAATGTTCTAATTTTGGGAAATAGTAAGAAATGATTGTCTTTACACAAGCCATTCCACAATCCAGCAAAGTTGCTTGTTTATAGTGACTAACCATTATTTTCTCCTTTTTCAACACTTATCTTACTATAACCATCAACTTCAATGACGCTATTCGAAGTTTGATTTGTCGTAGGAACCCTTAAAACTTCTCCTGTATTATTTGTATGTAAAGTATAGATTCCATCAAAGTCTTCAGGAACCGTAATAGATACATCGCCAACAAGTGTATCTACAAAAATTTTTTCGAAAGTTGCATTTTTCCCTAAGGAAATGGTTACATATAACTTGTCTTTCCCTTGTGAACTCAAAGCCAAATTAAAGCCATGTTGTGAAAATGGAATATATAGACTATCTGAACTCATTTTAACGTTTTTAGTTATGTTATTCACTGATTCTTCGGAAACTTTTCCTTCTATTTGAACACTTGTTTCATCTGATTCACTCTTGATAACTTTAACATCAATTGCTTGCTTTGAACCATAAAACTCTAACGTTTTAATGCTTTTAGAAGAAAGAGCCCACGATTGTTTTACACTGATTGTCGTCTCTCCTCGTTTTAAGGTTAATAAAATTCCAGCCACTACAAACAGTAACAACAGCCCAATTACAATTCCTATTTTTTTCATCATTAGTACTCCTACTTAAATTCTTTTTTACTGAATACAACAAACGCAAGTACAATCACTGCTATACTTACCAATATAGGATAGCCTACATTCGTAAGGGTAAATTGACTTACCTCAGGGGAAGTTTTCAAATTTAAAGTCATAAGCAAATAGTCTCTCACACTCTCACCAGAGTTTGGAAGGACATAAGCCAATAGGTTATCAAATAGTAAAATGTAGAGTGTATAAATCATACATGATTCATAAACCTTATCAAATATTTGAAAAATCAATAACGAGATACTGATAATAACCAAATAGTATGGCAATTGGTGTAAAAATGTTGAAACAATCAACACCAAGTCTCCCTCCAAATAGACAAGAGCTGTTAAACCATAAAAAATAGTTACATATAGGAAAGACAAACAAAAGGCTCCCAAAGTTTTATATAAAAATAACTTCCATCGTTGGTTTTCTTTTGTGAGTAGAATATTAATCGTACGAAAACTATAATCTTCCCCCCAGAAAAATAAATTAGTAGAGATGAAAAGCAAAGGAATAAAACCACTTACATTTGAAATCAATACTCGAAATTCTGGTTCATCTCCATTCGATGACTTAAAAAATAAGGAGAATAACAAAATCAATAATCCTATCAACAAACTAGGAAGCACTCCTCTTTTTTCCCAGTAAAATTTATACATATCTGCTTTAAGAGAACTCATGATTCTCCTCCTTTCTTAAATCATCAGATAATATTACTCAAATAGTAGTCCTCAAAGCGTTCCTTCTTAATATATATATCCTGTATCACTAGATTTGAAGCAACACTATATTCCAAGATAACCATTAATTTTTCCTTTTCTGGCACAACCAGATAGTCCTCCTGCTCAAAATGAACAATTCCCTCTTCTTTTAAAAACGTTTTTAGAATCTGATTAGCACTCGTCTTAAGAAATAGCTTTTCCGACAAATCATTTGCTAGCTCTTTTGAACTCATCACATTTAGAATTTTCCCCTTTTTCATAATGATATACTTATCTGTTATAAACTCCAACTCCGATAGGATATGGCTTGAAATCAAAAAGGTAACTCCCAACTGATCCCTTAAATTCAAAATCATTTTTCTTAAATCTGAAATCCCTTGAGGATCTAAACCATTCACTGGTTCATCTAAGATAATAAGCTCTGGATTATCCAAAAGAGCAATTGCTATCGATAATCTTTGCTTCATTCCAAGAGAATAGTTTTTTACTTTTCTGTCCCATGATGTTTGGGGTAGGCGAACCAATTCCAACATTTTTATGGTATCTGTCTTTAAACCAAATCTTGTTTTATAATATTGCAAGTGTTGACGTCCAGTCAAGTTTGGATAAAGGGCAGGTGATTCGATAATACTGCCAATCTTATGCTGAGAAACACTCTTGATTTCTCCCTTATCAGCTCGAATGAGTCCTAGGAGAATTCTCATTAATGTTGTCTTTCCAGCACCATTCTCTCCGATAAGACCACATATTTCCCCTTGCTCAATATCAAAGGAAATATTATGTAGAACCTGTTCTTTCCCATATGTTTTATCAATATTTTTAAGACTTAAAATCACACGATTCATAGTTTCTCTCCGTTCATTATACCCTTTGCTTTCATGAATTATCCTCCACCTCTGAAATCCCAAAATTCTTAACATCTGTAATTTCCTCAGGCAGAATTACAATTCGCTCTTCGCCTGCATCTAAAATAGCTAAACGGAATGGTTCCTTATTCAACTCTATTTGTACCAACTTTTGCTCCGCCGTGTTATTTCGAAACAGCAAACTGTGGCGAGTTTGTGTAAACGTCTCTAGCGAGATACTAAAATCTTCCATTTCTATCTCCTATCCATAAAACCAAAAACTAAGACTTAAGAATACTTCAAATCCAAACATTTTTCTTTCCTCCTTATCTCTTGTTCTTTATGATTAAAGTATAGCGCTTTCAAAAATAAAAAAACATGACAAAAATGTCATGTTAGCTCTCCATTTCCTCAAAAGTTTTTATATCTTTTTCTCCCAATATACGCGCTTCTAATACTGAGTCCCCAAATGCTTGAGCACAAATAATAGCTCTATCGTATAAGCGGATGGCTTTTTCCTTATCCCGTTTATGAAATAAGGTACACATAGCTTCAAGCATATCAACAATTGGCTTGTTTTGAAAATCCTGCGATAAAATCATCAGCCTGTTCATCGCCTTAACATAAGGCTCAAAAGTAGAGTAAGATTTTTCCATCCATTGAACAGCTAAAGAATCAAGCACCGTTCTCTTTAACATATAAGCTGTCTCTAAATCGGATGAATTTGTTTCTCTTATAAGTTTTTTAGAAAGCATCCAAAATAGTTCATGATGATACTCAGTCGGTCTTGCCAAACATGAACCAAAGTACAATTTTATCAGAAGCAAATCATTCACCGAATAGTTTTTCCTTATCTTTACTTGTTCAAAATATTCATCCAGCAAAGCATCGCCAAAACCTGCATCTTCACTTACAAAGACATCAAAACTAGCTTGTAAGGAACTAACTGCAATCTGCTCATCCTCAGGTAGACTGTCATAATAGTGTTCGTAAACTCTTTCAAACAACTCTTCCTTAACTTGGATTCTATCATCATCTCCATAAGTTTGAAACTTAATGAGTTTATCCTTTAATATCAAGTACTCGGAGGGTAAAATCATATGATCCATATCTACTATATGTGAAATTGAACAGCCTAGTTTGTAAGCTATATACTCTACCTTGGATAAACTCGGGGAAGACTGGCCTGATTCAATCCGTGCTAATTGGCGCACCGTTATCTCGGTTTCATCATCACAAAGAGTTTCACGAGTGATATGTTTCATCTCTCGCAACATTCGGATTCTTTTACCTACTTCTATTTTTATATCCATTTATTTACTCTCCTGACAACTATTTCCATATAAAAAATAAATTCCCTGTATATATTTTACTATTTTCTATAGAGATAAGCAATATTTGAAATATATATAACTATCTTTGTGTTATGACATAAATTTCAGTTCAACTATTACTACACCTTGGCAATTCCAATCATCCTCACTGCCATTGCTAGTTTCTTTGCCTTCTTTGATAGCCTACGATTTACAGCCCTCTTGTGTGTGATTAGCATTGGAATCATTCTGCTTGCTAGTCTCCATATCATTACAAGGCCAAGTCAAACAAGTGAAGCCGACTCCTTCTATCAATTATTCTTGTCTGTCCTTGTGAATGGAGTCATTATCCTCCTCTTCTTTGTAGCTGAAGTGGCACTGATTGGAGATTATCTTCGTATCTTGGCCTTTCTTTAAACTTTATACTCTTCGAAAATCTCTTCAAACCGCGTCAGCTTCGCCTTGCCGTAGATATATGTTCCTGACTTCGTCAGTTTCATCTACAACCTCAAAACAGTGTTTTGAGCAGCCTGCGGCTAGCTTCCTAGTTTGCTCTTTGATTTTCATTGAGTATTAGATTTTTGAGTAAAAAGCATAGAAAAACAGCCCCTAAGGACTGTTTGAACTTATACAGTAGCTGCTTGTTCCAAGCTTTCACCGATAGCGGCTAAGCGCTCGACAACTTCAGCTTGTGTCAATTCATTTTCTGAAACATAGCGGTTACGTGGGTGAACACGGCACTCGTGTGAGCATCCACGAAGGTACTTGTCTTCATTTTCTTCTGATGTCAAGATACGACGGTTACAGAATGGATTTCCACAGTTGACATAACGTTCACATGGTGTTCCATCAAACCAGTCTTTCCCTACGATGGTTGGGTTGACATGGTTAACATCTACGGCGATACGCTCGTCAAAGACGTACATTTTCCCATCCCAAAGCTCACCTTGAACTTCTGGGTCTTTACCGTAAGTTGCGATTCCTCCGTGCAATTGGCCAACATCTTTGTAGCCTTCACGGACCATCCAACCTGAGAATTTCTCACAGCGAACACCACCTGTACAGTAAACCACGACGCGCTTGTCCATGAATTTTTCCTTGTTGTCACGAACCCATTGTGGCAACTCACGGAAGTTGCGGATGTCTGGGCGGATAGCCCCACGGAAATGTCCTAGGTCGTACTCATAATCGTTACGTGTGTCAAGGACAACGGTATCTTCGTCAAGAAGGGCTTCTTTGAACTCTTTTGGAGACAAGTAAGCACCTGTTGTTTCAAGTGGGTTGATGTCGTTGTCAAAGTCGTTGTCTTCCAAACCAAGGTGGACAATTTCTTTCTTGTAGCGAACAAACATCTTCTTGAAGGCTTGTTCATTTTCTTCGTCAATCTTGAACCAGAGGTCTTCCATTCCTGGGAGGCTATGAACGTAGTCCATATATTTTTGAGTTGTTTCGTAGTCACCTGAAACTGTTCCGTTAATTCCCTCGTCAGCGACTAGGATACGGCCTTTAAGACCGATTGATTTACAGAAAGCCAAGTGGTCTGCAGCAAATTGCTCTGCATTTTCAATTGGAGTATAAAGGTAGTAAAGTAAGACACGAATATCTTTTGCCATAAGATTTGTTCTCTTTTCTATTCTTAAATTTTCAGAATTTTTCATCTGACTATACCAGTATACCTGCTTAAGAAAACGAATGCAATTTATTTGACTGGAAATTTTAGAAGGTGTCCTGTCCCTGCACTTCATCAGTAGCCATAGCGAATAGCAGATAATTCTCTCAACTTTTTTATTTGCTCGGCTTGATTTTCTGACAAAATCAACTTATTATCAATCAACACACGTGAGATGTCAACATTCATTTGGCTCAATATAAATGGAGTAGAGGTCCCATCGTCCTCTAATCGTCTTTTATAACTCACTAACAGATTTTTCAAGAGAGTCAGTTGAGGCACATCCTTTATATCTTCCAGTAGATAGTCAATGATCGCCATCGCTTCACAACGCCTTTCTCTTCCTCCAGCAAACCACTTTAATGGTGTCATACTCATTTACCTCCTTAAATTGAAAAACGTTCCTTCCTAGCTCTCATGCTAATATTTTACCCAAACACCCTATGTAAAAAAGTCAGCAGAAATGGCAAGGTCGCTACAATATTATTGATAACATAAGACGCACAAGCAGAATTAAAGTTTTAAAAAATAAAACTTAATCTTAACTACCGATTTAGCAACTAATCTAGCAAGCCACAATAAACCATCTCCTTGAAATACTAGGCCTATCTAGACTGAACTTAAATTTTTGTTTAGAGGCTGGACAAAAACTCAATTTCAGGAGAAAACAAAGTAAATCTTCCCACAATAAAACTGACATAATAAAAATCCTCATCGCTCCAAACAACACTATCCATGCAAAAATCATGAGTATGATCATCTGTAAAATCAAAACTTCCTAAAATCATACCTACCAATTCTACTAACGTTTCTTTTTTAGGAATGTGTATATGCCGATAGCAACTTTTCCAAATTTGACAGAAACAACCCAAGAACGCATAGATAACAGCTTTTCAGCCTCTATTCCCTGTTTTATTCATTTTAAATGTACCATAATCCCTCCAATAGTCAAGCAAAATAATTTCTTTTAATCTATCGTTCCCCTTGATTTTATAGAACTGAGTCACCTATAACTCGAAAAAGGTATAGAAATAGAATGTTTCACGAGAAACACTCAATTCCAAGTTAACTAACAACCAGAAATTCTTCGGAAAACTTGTATGCCAATCATTTTTTCAGATAGTTGTTGAAGCAATTTTCGATGAATGCAACTTCTTTAGGAGTCGTTTTCTTAGTTCCTTTAGGTAACCATCTACGAATGAGCTTATTGTGATTCTCATTAGTTCCCCTTTCCCAAGAGACATAGGGGTGCGCATAATAGATGTGTTCCTTAGAAAACACATCAGACAAGCGGTTGAATTCTGTTCCCTTATCTACCGAATTTGATGCTGTTTTAAGATGAGTTTTAAAGTCTGATTGACCGACTCAACGCTTTTATTTGGAATCAATCGGATAATTTAATGTCTACTTCTTCTATCACCAAGCAAAGTATATAGTAAAATGCATCAACCTTTTATACTAAATAAAAATAAAGCAACAAACTAAAGAACCTTTCCTAACCAACTAAAAGAGTTCATTTACAAGTATAAATCAGACTTACAACATCAATAACAAATCTTTAGCAAGGAAAAATTGATGTGAGCTACTGTTTGATTTCTGAAAAGTATAATAACTACCTTGATAGAAGACACTGATGGTGTTCGATATACCTATCATACTCAACAGATAAAGGATTGTTTGGGTTACAAGAGATATAATCTGAGAGGTAAGCGCCAAGTGAGAATTGACATGGGATTGGTACTTATGGCCAATAACCTCCTAAAACATAATATATAGAACCTAGAATAGTACACCACTATTACTAAAACATTTCTAGAGATTAATACTCAATGAAAATTAAAGAGCAAACTAGGAAGCTAGCCGTAGGCTGCTCAAAACACTGTTTTGAGGTTGTAGATGGAACTGACGAAGTCAGCTCAAAGCACGGCTTTGAGGTTGCAGATAAAACTGACGAAGTCAGTAACATATATACGTCAAGGCGAAGCTGACGTGGTTTGAAGAGATTTTCGAAGAGTATAATTTGACTTTCCTAATTGATTTGTTCAGATCTTATTCCAATCTACTATACAATAAGAGAACAACTCAAAATTAAAAAGCTAGAGTTTCGCAATTGGAAATCTCTAGCTTTTTTGTGGTTGAGAACTATTTTGTCTCAGGCTCTTTCTTATGAGAGGTACTTGCTTAAGCTTTGAAAATCGGATTTATCATCTGATCTTTATCAAACAATCTATCAATTAAGCTTCTTCGTCTTCTTTACGACGACGGCCTGCAAGACCAAGACCAAGTACTGCACTTGCGGCAGCTGCTACCATAGATACTACAGAATCTGCTGTACCCGTATTTGGCAATTCTTTAGCCACTGTACGTGTATTTGCTTGTGCTGATGCTGTTTGACTAGTATTTGCTGCTGCTTGAGTTGTAGCTGGAGTTGCATGATCAGTTGATAGAGCAACTTTCGCCATGAAGTCTTCGATACGTTTAACCATTGCATCCACTTCTGCTTGACTTGCGTCTGCATTAGCAAATACTTTCTTAGCGTCTACTAACAAGTCATTCGCTTCTTTTGCAGTTTCTGCATCAAGATTAGCTGATTCTTTGATGATTAATTCATCTAATTGACGAATAGCGCCTTCTAACTTAGCTTTATCCACTTTTGCGTCAGTGTTAGTAGCTCCGTTATTTCCTCCACCATTTGATGGTACATAAGGACGTTGTTTGAAGATATCTTTAGCTACGATTGTGTAAACTTTACCATCTTTAGTAATTACAGTTGCATTTCCTGCTCTGTCAAAGATAACTTCTACTACATTAGCATTTGCTCCTTTAATCTTAGCTTTTGCAGCTTCTTTTTCTACATCTGTTAAGTTATTGAGGTCTGCTACTGTTTCTTTTTCGAAGTCAAGGTTGATGTTTTCACCATTGTTCTTAGCTGCAACATCTTTAGCATCTTTAACTAATTGAGCTACTGGAATTGTTGCTGTCTTACCTTCTGGTGTTGTGACTGTCGCATTTCCATTTTCGTCTACTACAACTTTAGATCCTGGGTTGACTGCTTTAATTGATTCTTTAACTTTTTCAATTTCATCAGCTGTTAATTTAGCTTTATCTCCAACTAACACTCTAGTTGCTGGTGTGTTTACACCATTTTGTTGAGTTGGATCAGTTAATTTATCTTCTGGAATTACTAAGTCAAGTTCTGGGATTACTAATACTGTTCCATCACCTTTAGTAACGATTACATCACCTTTATCATTTACTACTACAGTTGATCCTGGGTTTACATCCTCTACTGCTTTCTTAACTTTTGCTTTTTCTTCATCTGTTAAGTTAGCTGGATCTTTTACTACTGTCTTAGTTGCTGGTGTATTTGCTCCATTTCCTGCATTTTCTTTACCTGCGTCTGATGCTGACTTAGTTAAGTCTGTTGCTGGAATTGTTGCTGTTTTACCTTCTGGGGTTGTGACTGTAGCGTTTCCTTTATCGTCTACTACAACTTTAGATCCTGGGTTGACTGCTTTAACTTTGTCTTCGATCGCTTTTTTCTCAGTATCTGTTAAGTTAGCTGGATCTTTAACTTCTACCTTAGATGCTGGTGTGTTTACTGCATTTCCTGCATTTGCTTTACCTGCATCTGCTGCTGACTTAGTTACGTCTGCTGCTGGAATTACTGCTGTATTTCCTTCTGGCGTTGTGACTGTGGCGTTTCCTTTATCGTCTACTACAACTTTAGATCCTGGGTTGACTGCTTTAACTTTGTCTTCGATGGCTTTCTTCTCAGCATCTGTTAAGTTAGCTGGATCTTTAACTTCTACCTTAGCTGCTGGTGTGTTTACTGCATTTCCTGCGTTTGGTTTAGCTTCATCTGCTGCTGACTTAGTCAAGTCTGTTGCTGGGATTACCGCTGTCTTACCTGCTGGAGTTGTAACTGTCGCATTGCCTTTATCGTCCACTACTACAGTCGATCCTGGATTTACTGCTTTAACCTTATCCTCAATGGCTTTCTTCTCTTCTGGAGTTAACGCATCTGGATTTGCTACTACTGTCTTATCCGCTGGTTTAACGATGTCATTGCCTGCGTTTGGTTTAGTTGCATCTTCTGGTGATTTAACTAAGTCTGTTGCTGGAATTACAGCTGTCTTACCTGCTGGAGTTGTAACTGTCGCATTGCCTTTATCGTCTACGACTACAGTCGCTCCCGGATTTACTGCTTTAACCTTATCCTCGATCGCTTTCTTCTCTTCTGGAGTTAACGCATCTGGATTTGCTACTACTGTCTTATCCGCTGGTTTAACGATATCATTGCCTGCGTTTGGTTTAGCTGCATCTGATGATGACTTAGTCAAGTCTGTTGATGGGATAACAGCTGTCTTACCTGCTGGAGTTGTGACTGTCGCATTGCCTTTATCGTCCACTACTACAGTAGCTCCTGGATTTACTGCTTTAACCTTATCTTCGATCGCTTTCTTCTCTTCTGGAGTTAACGCATCTGGATTTGCTACTACTGTCTTATCCGCTGGTTTAACGATGTCATTGCCTGCGTTTGGTTTAGCTGCATCCGCTTCTGACTTAGTCAAGTCTGTTGATGGGATTACGGCTGTCTTACCTTCTGGAGTTGTAACTGTGGCGTTGCCTTTATCGTCCACTACTACAGTTGAACCTGGATTTACTGCTTTAACCTTATCTTCAATCGCTTTCTTCTCAGCGTCTGTAAGTTTGTCTGGGTTAGCTACTACTGTCTTATCCGCTGGTTTAACGATGTCATTGCCTGCATTTGGTTTAGCTGCATCCGCTGCTGACTTAGTCAAGTCTGTTGATGGGATTACGGCTGTCTTACCTTCTGGAGTTGTGACTGTGGCGTTTCCTTTATCATCTACGACTACAGTTGAACCTGGGTTGACTGCTTTAACCTTATCTTCGATCGCTGTCTTATCAGCGTCTGTAAGTTTGTCTGGGTTAGTTACTACAGTTTTATCCGCTGGTTTAACGATGTCATTGCCTGCGTTTGGTTTAGCTGCATCCGCTTCTGATTTAGTCAAGTCTGTTGATGGGATTACGGCTGTCTTACCTGCTGGAGTTGTAACTGTCGCATTTCCTTTATCGTCCACTACTACAGTAGCTCCTGGATTGACTGCTTTAACCTTATCTTCGATGGCTTTCTTCTCTTCTGGAGTTAACGCATCTGGATTTGCTACTACTGTCTTATCCGCTGGTTTAACGATGTCATCTCCTGCATTTGGTTTGGCTGCATCCGCTGCTGACTTAGTCAAGTCTGTTGCTGGAATTACTGCTGTCTTACCTGCTAGAGTCGTGACTGTCGCATTTCCTTTATCGTCTACGACTACAGTTGAACCTGAGTTAACAGCTTTAACCTTATCTTCGATGGCTTTCTTCTCAGCGTCTGTAAGTTTGTCTGGGTTAGCTACTACAGTTTTATCCGCTGGTTTAACGATGTCATTGCCTGCGTTTGGTTTAGCTGCGTCTGCTGCTGACTTAGTCAAGTCTGACGCTGGGATTACCGCTGTCTTACCTTCTGGAGTTGTGACTGTGGCGTTTCCTTCATCGTCCACTACTACAGTTGAACCTGGGTTAACGGCTTTAACCTTATCTTCGATCGCTTTCTTCTCAGCGTCTGTAAGTTTGTCTGGATTTGCTACTACTGTCTTATCCGCTGGTTTAACGATGTCATCTCCTGCGTTTGGTTTAGCTGCGTCTGCTGCTGACTTAGTCAAGTCTGACACTGGAATTACTGCTGTCTTGCCTGCTGGAGTTGTAACTGTCGCGTTGCCTTTATCGTCTACGACTACAGTTGAACCTGAGTTAACAGCTTTAACCTTATCTTCGATTGCTTTCTTCTCTTCTGGAGTTAACGCATCTGGATTTGCTACTACTGTCTTATCCGCTGGTTTAACGATATCATTGCCTGCGTTTGGTTTAGCTGCATTCGCTGCTGATTTTGTTAAGTCAGAAGCTGGAATTACGGCTGTCTTACCTGCTGGAGTTGTAACTGTCGCGTTGCCTTTATCGTCCACTACTACAGTTGAACCTGGGTTGACTGCTTTAACCTTATCTTCGATGGCTTTCTTCTCAGCGTCTGTAAGTTTGTCTGGGTTAGCTACTACAGTTTTATCCGCTGGTTTAACGATATCATTGCCTGCGTTTGGTTTAGCTGCATCCGCTGCTGACTTAGTCAAGTCTGTTGATGGGATAACAGCTGTCTTACCTGCTGGCGTTGTGACTGTGGCGTTTCCTTTATCGTCCACTACTACAGTTGAACCTGGGTTAACAGCTTTAACCTTATCTTCGATTGCTTTCTTCTCTTCTGGAGTTAACGCATCTGGATTTGCTACTACTGTCTTATCCGCTGGTTTAACGATATCATTGCCTGCGTTTGGTTTAGCTGCATCCGCTGCTGATTTTGTTAAGTCAGAAGCTGGAATTACGGCTGTCTTACCTGCTGGAGTTGTGACTGTGGCGTTTCCTTTATCATCTACGACTACAGTTGAACCTGGGTTGACTGCTTTAACCTTATCTTCGATCGCTGTCTTCTCAGCGTCTGTAAGTTTGTCTGGGTTAGCAACTACAGTTTTGTCCGCTGGTTTAACGATGTCATTGCCTGCGTTTGGTTTAGTTGCATCTTCTGGTGATTTAACTAAGTCTGTTGATGGGATAACAGCTGTCTTACCTTCTGGAGTTGTAACTGTGGCGTTGCCTTTATCGTCTACGACTACAGTCGCTCCTGGATTTACTGCTTTAACCTTATCCTCGATCGCTTTCTTCTCTTCTGGAGTTAACGCATCTGGATTCGCTACTACTGTCTTATCCGCTGGTTTAACGATATCATTGCCTGCGTTTGGTTTAGCTGCATCCGCTGCTGACTTAGTCAAGTCTGTTGCTGGGATTACCGCTGTCTTACCTTCTGGCGTTGTGACTGTCGCATTTCCTTTATCGTCCACTACTACAGTTGAACCTGGGTTAACAGCTTTAACCTTATCTTCGATGGCTTTCTTCTCTTCTGGAGTTAACGCATCTGGATTTGCTACTACTGTCTTATCCGCTGGTTTAACGATGTCATTGCCTGCGTTTGGTTTCTTAGTATCTTCAACAGTACGTACTAATTCTTCTACAGGAATCACTTGTGTTTGACCATCTGGAGTTGAAACTTTAGCATTTCCTTTTTCATCTACTGTTACTACAGAGTTTGGATTTACAGCTTCAACTGCTGCTTTAATTTTCTCCTTCTCAGCATCTGTCAACTTAGCTGGATCATTTACAACTACTTTATCAGCTGGTTTAACTACGTCGTTTCCTGCTTTTGGATCATTTGCTGTATCAGCAGTTTTCACTACTTGCTCAGGAGTGATGATTTCCTGATGACCATCTGGAGTTGTAACAGTAATATTTCCATCTGCATCTTGAGTAATTTCTTTAGCATCTGGATTTACTTTCTTAACTGCTTCTAAGACCTTAGCTTTTTCTGCATCTGTTAAAGCACTTGGATCATTTACAAGAACTTTATCAGCTGGAATATTCACTTCACCTACAGCTTTAATAGCCGCTTTATCTGACTCTTCAATTCCATTGACAGCTTCTGCTGTTTTAGCTGCATCTACAGATTTTTTAGCTTGTTCTGCAATCTTATCTACTTGAGCTTTAAGATCTTCTTTAGCTTTAGGAGTCAAGTCGTCGCGAGCATCAATTGCTGCTTTTTTAGCTGTTGCTTCATCATCAATTGCTTTACGAGCGTTTGGTTTATCTTCTACAACAGGTACAGATTTTTCGATTTCTTTCTTAGCTTCGTCTTGAAGTTGCTTAACTTCAGCATCTGTTCCAGCTTTATCGATTGCTTTCTTAGCTTCTTCAGCTAGAGCCTTAGCTGCATCTGCTGCAACTTTCTTCTCTTCATCTGTAGCATCTGGAGTGTTTTCGATTGCTTTTAATTGTTCAGCTAATTTATCATCGATTGCTTTCTTAGCTACTGGTTTCGTTACTGCTTCTGGATTCACAGCCGCAACTTCATCTACACCTGTTTTCTTAGCTGTATCTACTGCTTTTTGAGCTTCAGCTGCTTTTTCTGGTGTATCTGCATTGTCTGGTTGTGCATTAATTGCATCTGTTGCTGATTTAGCCTTATCTTGAGCATCTTTCTTAGCCGCGTCTTTTTCTTCTTTCGTTAAATCAGTACGGGCATCGATTTCTGCTTCTTTCTTAGCTAATTCATCCGCTACTGCTTTCTTAGCTGCTTCTTTCGCTACTGGATTTACAGATTTAACATCCGCTACACCCTTATCTTTTGCATTATCAACCGCAGTTTGAGCTGCTGTTGCTGCTTCTGGTGTTTCTGCATTGTCTGGTTGTGCGTTAATTACATCTGTTGCTGATTTAGCTTTGGCTTGAGCATCTTTCTTAGCTGCAGCTTTTTCTGCGTCAGTTAAGTCTGTACGCGCATCAATTTCTGCTTCTTTCTTAGCTAATTCGTCTGCCACTGCTTTCTTAGCTGCTTCTTTAGCTACTGGATTCACTTTCGCAATTTCATCTAATCCAGCTGTTTTCGCTGTATCTACTGCTGCATCTGTTGTTGCTACATCAATTGCTTCTTTAGCTTTCTTAGCTGCTTCCGCTGCTTTATCTTTTGCTGCTTTTTTCTCTGCATCTGTCAAGTCTGTACGAGCATCAATAGCATTGTTTTTAGCTGTCAATGCATCGTCGATTGCTTGTTTAGCTTCCGTTTTCTTAACTGCTGCTGGATTTACAGCTGTAACATCAGCTACACCTGTTTTCTTAGCCGCATCCACTGCATCTTGTGCTGTTTTCGCTGCTTCTGGTGTATCCGCTGCATCTGGTTGTTTAGCAATTTCAGCTAGTTGTGCGTCAGCTTTATCTTTTGCTTCTTTCTTAGCTGCTGTTTTTTCTTCATCAGTTAAGTCTGTGCGAGCATCGATTTCTTTATTTTTAGCTGTTAATGCATCTGCAATTGCTGTTTTCGCTGCTTCTTTCGCTACTGGAGTTACGTTTTCAACTGCTGTAGTTCCATCTGTTTTAACTTTATCAACTTCTGCGTTTGTAGTTGCTTTATCAACTGCATCTTTAGCTGCTGCTGCTTTTGCTTTTGCAATTTCTTTCGCTTTAGTTTTTTCTTCTGGAGTTAAATCCGTACGCGCATCGATTTCATTGTTTTTAGCTGTTAATGCATCATCGATTGCTTTCTTAGCTGCTGGTTTCTTAGCCGCTACTGGATCTACAGCTTTAACATCTGCTACACCTTTATCTTTTGCACCATCTACTGCTGTTTGGGCTGCTGCTGCTTTTTCTGGTGTTTCTGCGTTGCTTGGTTGAGCATCGATTGCATCTGTTGCTTCCTTAGCTTTATCTTGCGCATCTTTCTTAGCTGCTGCTTTTTCTTCGTCAGTTAAGTCAGTACGTCCGTCGATTGCTTTTTCTTTCTCAGCTAATTCATCTGCGATTGCTTTCTTAGCTGCTTCTTTCGCTACTGGGTTTACAGCTTTAACGTCTGCTACACCTTTATCTTTTGCATCATCTACTGCTGTTTGGGCTTCTGCTGCTTTTTCTGGTGTTTCTGCGTTATCTGGCTGTGCGTTAATTGCGTCTGTTGCTTCTTTTGCTTTCGCTTTTGCGTCTTCCTTAGCTGCTGCTTTTTCTTTGTCAGTTAAGTCAGTACGTGCATCGATTGCTTTTTCTTTCTCAGCTAACTCTTTTGCGATTTCATCTTTAGCTTTTGTTTTCGCTACTGGGTTTACTTTCGCAATTTCTCCAGTACCAGCTGTTTTAGCTGTATCTACTGCTGCATCTGTTGTTGCTGCATCGATTGCATCTGTTGCTTTCTTAGCTTCTTCTGCTGCTTTTTCTTTAGCTGTTTGTTTTTCTTCTGGAGTTAAGTCTTCACGTGCGTCAATTGCAGCTACTTTATCTTTAAGAGCATCTTCAACTGCTTTCTTAGCTGCTGGTTTCTTAGCCGCTACTGGATCTACAGCTTTAACGTCTGCTACACCTTTATCTTTTGCACCATCTACTGCTGTTTGGGCTGCTGTAGCTTTGTCAGCTGAATCAGTAATAGATGGTTGTGCATCAATTGCATCTGTTGCTTCTTTAGCTTTATCTTGAGCTTCTTTCTTAGCTGCGTCTTTTTCTTCTTTCGTCAAATCAGTACGAGCATCGATTTGCTCTTCTTTTTTAGCTAACTCAGCTGCCACTGCTTTCTTAGCTGCTTCTTTTGCTACTGGGTTTACAGATGTTACATCTGCTACACCTTTATCTTCAGCATCATTAACGATTTTTTGTGCTGCCGCTGCTGCTTCTGGTGTGTCAGCATTGTCTGGTTGTGCAGTAATTTTAGCAAGTTCTGCATCTGCTAATTTTTGAGCTTCAGCTTTTGCTGCTGTTTTCTCAGCATCTGTTAAATCAGTACGTTTGTCGATTTCAGAATTTTTATCTGTTAATGCATTTGCAATTGCTTCTTTAGCATTTTCTTTTGCTACTGGGTTAACTTTACCAATCGCTGTAGTTCCAGCTGTTTTAGCTTGATCTACTGCATCGTTTGTTGTTGCAGCATCAATAGCTTTAGTTGCTTCTGCTGCAGCCGTATTATTTTTCGCGATAGCTGCTGCTTGTTCTGCTTGTGTTAGATTTGTATCTGCTTTAATCGCATCTTCTTTAGCTTTACGAGTTGCTTCAACATCTGCTTTTGCTGCGTCTTTTTTCGCTACCACTGGATTATCTGCTGCGATTGCATCAGTTCCTGCATTTTGAGCTTTATCAAGAGCATCTTTTGTTGTAACTTCAGGTTTTGCAATTTCATCAAGAGCTTTAGCTTTATCTGCATTTACTTTCTTGATTGCTTCATCTTTTTCTTCTTGAGTTGCTTCTGGGTTATTGTTAATAGCCTCAATTTGCTTCTCAGCTGCTTTATTAACCTCATCGATAGCAGGTTGTTTATCTAATTTAGTGAAATCTGATAATGGTCTTACATCTTTAGAACCATCTTTATATGTTGCAACAATGTTATTACCTTCTTTAGTAATTGTAGCAACTTTGTTATCAGTATTATCTACTGCCTCACCACGTTTAGATTCTAGGTTTTTATCTTCATTCGTTCTAGAATATTCTAATTTTGCTTTAATTTTAGCAAATTCTTCATCAGTTACTGCTGTTGGATCAGCTACTGCTACTTTATCTTCTTCTGTTGGTGTAACGATATCATATTTCTTAGCTTGTGCTTTTAATACGAATGTTACAGCACCTGGGTCAGTTAAATATGTACCAACAATTTCTCCATTATTTTTATTTTTTACTGCATTATTAGAAATCTCTGCACCATCTGTATCTGTTGCTGTTGCAAAACGAGTTACAAGCTCTAATGAGTCGTTTTCTGTTTTTGGCAATCTACTTTCAGCAATACCAGAAACCTGTCCAGTAACTTTAATTTTGGCTGGTGTAGCAGTTTCAGAATTAATCGCTGTTACAGTGAATCCCCATTCATTATCTTGTAGATCTGGATTTCCACCAACATTATTTAAGGCAATATTTCCACCTTTTCTAAGGGCTGCTGATTTAATTTTTCCTGAATCATCGTTAAATGTAATATCAACGTCTGCTTCTTCTCCAGTATATAAATAAACTTCTTTTTTATTCGGAGCGGGATCTGAATACGGAATTGATACTGTTGGAGCAACGTTCGTACGGGCAAAATCAGTCAATGGTTTTCTATCTACAGAACCATCTTTATATGTTACTACTAAATCATTCCCATCTCTTGTAATTGTGTCAATTCTAGCATCTTTATCAGTTACTTCTTGACCACGCTTAGATTCCAACTTCTTGTCTGGATTTGTTTTAGAGTATTCTAATTTTACTTTTTCTTTAATCTTGTTAAATTCTGCTTCTGTTACATTTGAAGCATCTACTACTGGTAGTTTATCTGCTTCTGCAACTTCTTGAATATCATATTTTTGAGTCTGAGGTTTAAGCATTACACGGAATGCTGTTGAATCAGCTGCTGTTCCTCCATCACCTCTAGCATCTGCTCCATCTTTATCGACAGCATTTACAAAACGCCAACCTAAAGCTATACCCGGTGGGTTTTCTCCTCTAGTTACTTCTTCTAACTTATCTTGTGTAAATTTCCCTTCTGCTGCAGGTGTTCCAGTGTATGTAATAACAGCCGGGCTATCTGTTGTCGCAGGTGTTTCAGTACTAATCTTATTCGCAGTAAATCCGTACTCCACGTTTACTTGATCTGTTTCTCCTACTACATCTTTAAAGCTCTGGTTACTCCCCCTTTTTAGAACCGCACTTGCAATCTTTCCGCTATCATCTTTGATTTTAATATCAAATGTGTTAACTTCTGATGCGTAAACATACACTTCTTTCTTATTAGGTGCTGGATCTGAGTATTCAATTTCAACTGTTGGTTTTTCGTTTGTACGTGCAACGCTTGAAACATCCGCAGTATCCACTGAATCATCTTGATATGTTACAGTAATAGTTCCATTAGCAATATCAATGTTCTTTACTACTGATGCTTTATCTTTTAATGCTTCACCCTTTTTAGATTCAAATCTAGCGTCTGCACTTGTCTTAGAATATTCAATATTGATTTGATTTTTAATTTTTTCAATGTCTGCCGCAGTTAAATTGTTAATATCTGTAACACTAATTTTATCAGCGTTTGATTCTGGTTGTTGGATACTGTATTTGTATGTTTGAGATTTAAGGACAATCTTAAAGTATCCCTCTGCATTTACACCACTTCCAGCAGCAGACATTGTAGAACCATCTTTTGCTGTTACACGAAGATAACGGTCACCCATAGCGAAGTTTTGAGCTTCCGTCTTCGTATAGTTTTTATTCCCCATGATAGTAGCATTCGGTTGACCTGTCATCGCTACTGTTAGTGGTGTGTCTGTTTCTGTAGTGATTTTCTTGAAGTAGTAACCATAATCATCTGTAAGAGTCGTATCATCTACAGTTGTGAACTTTTGACTTGATCCTTTTGTTGTTTCAACATATGTTACTTTGTTTGTTGCTGAGTTGATTTTAAATTCAATATTAGCTTCTTCTTTGTTATAAACATAGATTTCTTTTGTTGTATCATTTGAAAACTCTGTAGTGTAAGTAATATCACCTACAGTTTTTGAAGTTTCAGTACGGAAAGTATTATCCTTATCCATCACTTTTCCGTTACGTGGATCTTTAGAACCTGTATTTTCGATTGAATTAGAATCAGATTTTGGTTCAGTGTTTTCTGCTTTTTTACCTACAGTTGGTTGTCCGTTAGTTGTGTCTACTACTGGAGTCTCTTTTTTCTCTACAGGTTTGTTTCTTAATCCAGCGTTAGCTGTATTTACAAGTTTGTTGTAAGCTTTTGTAATTTGGTCTTGAGTTGTTGCGTTCACTAATGCAACTTTTGCAGCTTCTAAATCAGCTTTTAATACCGCAACAGATTCATCTGTTTTATTAGCATAAGAACCGTTAGCAAGTTTTGTTTCAATTTCTGAAATGTAGCTTTCAAGTTGAGTTTTGTTCAAAGCTGGAGCTACTTCTGTCGCAGGCTTAGACTCGTCTTGTTCAAGTTGTGTGTCAGTCTTTCCAGTAACCTGTGTTCCCTGAACTTCAGCCGCTTGAACTGATACAGCTCCATTACCTAAGAACATGAAAAGAGCAGCGACTGCTACACTAGCCGCTCCAAAGCTATATTTACGAATCGAATAACGCGTGACCTTTTCACGACGTAGACGCTCAGCGCGACTCATAGACGATTTATTTTCCATTAATTTGGATCTCCTTTTAAGTGTACATTTTGGATTTTCACACAAAACTAGCCGTTTCACAAAAACAACTACTTTTTACTTAATATGAAAATCTGTATTTAAGATTCTACCTCATTTTAAATATATATGCAAATAATTTAACCGTAATTTTCTGCAAAAAAAAAAAAAAGCGTTTTGGGAAAGTAGGGCATTTTCAGAAAATTTTCGATTGAATTTTTTCTACTTTTTTTAAATAAATATATATGATGTTATCCAATCAATCTTATATAAAAATTTAGGCTAGTTCGGAAAAACAGCGGATATATTTTTTAATTTTAGTAAAATAAATAGGTTTGAAGTATGAAAATAGTGTATTTGTATCTCTATACACTAAAATCATTCGTACAAAATATAAAATCTATTCCAAATAAAAACATGCTATCTAGTTCGATAACATGCCTGTTTCTCTTTTTATAGCAACTCCTCAAACTCAGCGACAGTCATGCCCAATTGCTCACTCGCAACCTCAGAAGTCAGAAGACCTTGGTGGACTAGATTTAGTAGCATAGACAAACTTCCTTCAACTTTCTCACGCTCCAGTCCCTGTTCAATACCACGTTCTAAACCTTGTTCAATCCCTTATGCCCTAGCTGTTTCCAAAGCATAGTCCTGTGCTAACAAGGCTTGTTCTTCGCGCCTGCGTTGTTCACTAAACATTTTTCTGTCCTCCTCGGACCAGCTCTTATAGTCTAGCAGTTGGTCTGCCTGGCTGATGGCTCGTTCTGGTTGCTGGGTAAAGGGCTTGTTCCCAAAAAACTCCAACCATGGCTTACGAACCTCGTCTTTGCTGGTTTCTCTGTATTTTTTTAGTCCTTATTTGTTATGCTCTTTCAATAATGCTTCAAACTCAGCGACGGTCATTCCCAATTGTTCACTCGCAAATTCGGAAGTTAAAACATGTTGGTGGACTAAGTCTAGAAAGGTAAAGATTTTCCCACGCTCTAGTCCCTGTTCAAGACCACGTTCTAATCCCTTTTCTTCAGCTTGTTCCAAGGCATAGTCCTGCGCTAACAAGGCTTGTTCTTCGCGCCTGCGTTGTTCACTAAACATTTTCCTGTCCTCCTCGGACCAGCTCTTATAGTCTAGCAGTTGGTCTGCCTGGCTGATGGCTCGTTCTGGTTGCTGGGTAAAGGGCTTATTCCCAAAAAACTCCAACCATGGCTTGCGAATACTATCCTTGCTGGTTTCTCTGTATTTTTTAGTCCTTATTTGTTATGCTCTTTCAATAGTTCTTCAAACTCAGAGACAGTCATACCTAACTGCTGGCTGGCAACCTCGGAAGTCAAAAGACCTTGGCGAACCATATCTAGGAAAGTAAAGACTCTTCCTTCAACTTTCCCACGCTCCAGTCCCTGTTCAAGGCCCTCTGCACGGCCACGTTCTAATCCTCTTTCTTCAGCTTGTTCCAAGGCATAGTCCTGCGCTAACAAGGCTTGTTCTTCACGCCTGCGCTGTTCACTAAACATTTTCCTGTCCTCCTCGGACCAGCTCTTATAGTCTAGCAGTTGGTCTGCCTGGCTGATGGCTCGTTCAGGTTGCTGGGTAAAGGGCTTATTCCCAAAAAACTCCAACCATGGCTTGCGAATACTATCCTTGCTGGTTTCTCTGTATTTTTTTAGTTCCAAGAACGCCATCTTGACCAGATGGTTTTCCTGACCGTTGTTTGTGATTGTTAAAACTTCACCTGTCGTATCCTCTCGCATACTAAAACTGTGAAAGGCTAAGTCATCTTGAAAATAATTACTGTCCACGATAGCGATAGCATATACTGGTGCAATATGTTTATAACTCTGGTGGGTATCACCTTCTCGTTGGCGAATTTTTTCAAGATTCTGATTGACCTGACTGCATAAGTAAGCCCACAAACGATTAATGAAAAAATTCTGATGATGTACTTGTATTTCGATAATAACTTGCGTTCCATTATCCAACTCCGCCAATACATCTATACTGGTATAGAAATCTTGGGCTGAATAAGGCATGGAAGGTAATACATGAATATTGCTTCCCTCCAAAATCGTTACATTTTTTGCAGGTAAGTCCAGCATATCGCGGATAAATTGACAAGTGATTTCGGGATTGCTAAAGATTTTCTTAGCAACCAAATCATTGGTCGGGCTAATGCCCGGATGACGTAAAGTCATACTTCCTCTCCTTTCATTATAGCACATTTTTAAATCTAATCTCACTAGATTCACCGCTACTATCTATTTATTCGAAAAGGAAATGGATTGTGAAGATGTTTTATCTCGTTTCAACTAAAATATAATCTTGAGCAATCAGCTATCCATCAACTGTCAGATTCAGGAAAAAATACAGGGTTGGTATGCACAAATCTTTTTTGCTTTCCCCAGCTTGCAATTGAAGAACTTGAATCTCATCCTGATGAATAACACCATATCCAGTTAAAATCAAATCTTAATTTCTAAAGGCGTACTACATTCACCAGTATATTGAACTACACCATCTTATTAACAACTTTATCCACAATTGTGGAAAAAGTTGTTAATAACTAAACATCTTTTCCTAAAGCCTTTCTGATTCAATACTAAATCATAAAAAATTATTTTTATTACAATGTAAAAAGTCTTAACTTTTCTGACGAACTACTACTATTCTCTACCAAAACCCATCCCCTCCTAGCTAACAATTAACATTCAAATTTTCTCCGTGTCAACAAATGAAACCGTATTGTTTACAAAAATTATCTTAGTTCCACGCTTGTCCACAATCTGTGGATAACTTCTGTGAATTATCCAATTTTTAAGAACTCTTTTACTCTCAGTTGGCTACTATTTCTAAGGTTAATGAGATTTTCCCACTCTTATAAATCTGTGGAAAAGTTTGAAAATAACTCCATCTTCAAGCAAACTGTTATTTTCAAGAAACAAGGTCAAGTCTTACAAGAGTGCAAAAAAACACCCCTCTGAATGTTCATTCCAGAGAGATGTTCCTTTTGCCTTAGCTATTGTAAATCGATTGTCTAAAGTCATCTGAATCTTTGAGATAAGCTTTATAAATCGCTTTTTTCAGTTTTTGGACTGGGGTTTCGATAAAGGTATAGGTGCGAGCAGTTGTTTTGCCTGTCTTAATCTGTTTCAACTCCTCTTGGACAGCTTTCTGCATCAATTCACTTAACTTCTGACTTGTCAGACTTACTTCCTGACCTTCATATTGGATTGTCAAAGGTTTCAATTGATTGAGCCTATCCACTCTTTCCTTGATTTGTGCTTTTTTGAACTCAGCATAACTCTTACCATTCAAAACTTTATTGAAAATGTAAGTATCAGACAACGGCTTATTTTCAGCCTCTGCTGCTTCTTTAAACTGATTTGACACATAAGGAACAAATCCTTCATAATAGCCCAAAGCAGCCATCAATTCAAAGGCCTGTTTTCTAAAGGTGATATCCCCACTCATACCAGAGTCATTTTGACTAACACCATAAATGGTATCAAACATATCAACGGTATAATAACCATTTGCTGCAATTTTACCTTTATCTGAAAAACCAGCAATGATATAACGATTGACCAGGATATGATTGTCAATCAAACTATCAATATCTGTCAATTTTTTAGCATCTTCTAAGGTCAGAGCTTGAATCTCCTCACTCTTATGAGTCGGTTTAACCGCTGTATTACGGTAATCTACCCAAGTTCTAGGACCTGTTGAAGTAATCGGCATTATTTTTTTGAAATAACTCATCTTGTCTTCTGCAGATAAGTTTCTACTTGCCTCTGCTTCTAGATAATCTAGAGTATAAAGAACATCAAAACTTCCCTTCATATAAGATTTCAAATCTTCTGCCGTTTTAAATCGATCAGGTGTTTTATTGTAAAATCCATTCTTATCACTCTCATCATATACAAAGTTGAGATTGAAATAAGTATCCTTTTCTGGATTATAGGAATTTTCAAAAATACCACGCGCATAAAACTCTGCTCCTGTACCATCTCGACGACCATGATTATTAAACAGAACTGTTCCGTCTAATAAATGCGTCATTTCATGAGAATAAGTCGCTGAGCCTCTATCATCCAGAACCCTATCTATAAAGTAACGGACACCTAATCCATTGGCCTCAGCTCCTACCTTACTTACTGGAGAATAGTAATTCATAGGAGTCATAAATTGGTCAACTCCTTTATCAGCTCCACTACCAGCAGCTGATGACCAAGTGCTATCAATCTGGTCATTCGGATTACTTGTATATTTCTTCATCGTATCAATAATCAAGCGATTTGTCAGCAACTTATCACGATTTTCTGGTTTTGTTATACGATAAAGAGTATCAACATAGTTGGCTTGTTGTACAGCCGCTTTTTCAATTAAAGACTTGACCCTAGCAAGCTCAGCCTGATACTTAGTTGGATTAGACTGGGCAAGAGAAGTATCTATATAGGAACCAATATTACCGTAAGTAATCGTCGCCATATTACTAATCACGTAAATATGTGGTTCTTTCACATTCAAAAGTCCCAAAATAGCAGCCATATTAGCCTCTTGTTTACGAGGATCCTTTTCCCCAGCTGTCAACTTGCTATATAGCCCGACATGCGCTGAAGAATTTTCCTTAGATGGTTTTTCAACAATCATAGCTTGGCTCGATTTTTTAAGCCAGGTATCCGCATCATCTGACGTAAAGAGTTGGCGATTGCTGTCTAAAAATTCCTTCAAGCTAGCCTTACCTGTAATAGTAGATAAGTATTTTGTAAATGTTTGAGGACTATTGGTCAATTTCATCTCTTCATAAGACATGGATCCTAATTTTTTCAAACTATCCAAGGCTGTCATTGTTTTATTACCAAATGAGCTTGGATTAAAGGCCAGAATATCACGAATATTCGTGTCCCCAAATTGAATATTATAAAAACGATTGATATAAGACAGTCCCAACAAAATCTGCTCTTTGTATTGCTCCAGCTCTTGTTTGACCTTACTGCGATTTTCAGGGGTATCTCCTATAATTCCCAATGTATGCGAGGCAATCTTTTTGAAACTTGACTCAGCTTGCATCTTCGTCTGATCAAAGCTTTCTTGAATTGACAGTTTTTGAAGATACTCTGTGCGCAACATATCTTTGACTTCTTGGTCAGTGATATTTGAGTGTGTTTTTCTGAGCGCAATTCTCTTTGTTATAATATCTCGAGGATCATAGACAGGCTCCAACTGTGCTTTTAGTTTACTGTCATGTAAGAAGTCTACTGACCTCGCGCTTGTGGTCAAAGCAGACACATCCACAGCATCTTCTCTCTCACTATTAACCGGAAGTAAGTGTGGTTTATCCTCCTGACTACCAACTAAAACAACTCTCGGTTTCATTGGTTTTGTTATTTGAATCGCTTCTTGAGGATTAACCAATTCACCAGTTTGTTCATTGATAGCGTAAGTTCTGGTAAGTGTATTCTCACCAACTTCTCCTTCAGAGGCTACCTTTTCTATATTTTTAGCAAGTGAAGAATCCTCTCTTCGCTCCTCAATAACAGCAATCGGTTGTATTACTTTTTCCACATTACCAACTTGAATCACTTTATCTACTGCTGGATTTACTTGTCTAGTAGTGTCAGATACCGTCACCTGACCTGTTGACTTATCTAATTGATAAGTCGTCCTAGTTTCCACCGAACCATCACGCCCTACAACCGCTACTTCCTGTCGTCTGAACTCCAAGGCAGGATTCATCTGGTAGATCGTTTTATGAGATAGGACAGTAGTTTCTACACTCGGTTTAGTTCCAACTTCTACAACTTGATCAACTTTGTTAGCTACTATTTTGACAGTTTTATTCTCAGAAATATTTCCACTTGCTTGATCTTTAGTATAGGTAGTAGTAACTTGTTCTTGTCCTTCAACACCCGGAATTTTCACTCTTGTAACGCCGTGGTCTAGTGCCTCATTCTTTTCATAAATGGTTTCATAAGGAACAGCTTTGGTCTCTACTTTGGTCTGAGGAAGTTGAGTGTCTTCTTTATACTCTGGAAGAGCCTCCTGTATCTCAGGCTCATCGGAAACGCCACCTTCATAAGATGGAAGCGCTGGTTCTACTAAGGACTCACCAGAAACGCCGCCCTCATAAGAAGGAAGAGACGGTTCCACCAAGGATTCGCCAGAAACGCCGCCCTCATAAGAAGGAAGAGACAGCTCTACCAACGATTCGCCAGAAACGCCACCTTCATAAGATGGAAGCACTGGTTCTACCAAGGATTCACTGGAAACACCGCCCTCATAAGAGGGAAGGGGTGACTCTACCAACGATTCGCCAGAAACGCCACCCTCATAAGACGGAAGAAACGGCTCTACCAAGGATTCACTGGAAACACCGCCCTCATAAGAGGGAAGGGGTGACTCTACCAACGATTCGCCAGAAACGCCACCCTCATAAGATGGAAGCGCTGGTTCTACCAAGGATTCACCGGAAACACCGCCCTCATAAGAGGGGAGAGACGGCTCTACCAAGGACTCGCTAGAGACACCACCTTCATAAGATGGAAGAGCTGGTTGGACTTCCGGGGCTAGGCTTATGCCATTTTCTTGAGGTTCCTTCTCTTTTGTCCCGACCAGAATCACCTGAGCAACTGCTTCACGAATCACCTCTCTTCCTATTTCATTTCGCGTAACCACACCATCAATAATCCTTACTTCTGTTAAGATTCGTTCTTGTCCCTTGGTTCCCTCTCTAGAGATTCTTTTTTCTCCCTTAGCCAGAGTTGGGTCAAACTGAAATTGAGTTTCAAACTCTATCTCCCCTACCCTAATTTCCAGTTCTGGCTTGTCTTCAATAACAGTTTTCCTTCCTTCATCTGGTACTTTTTTAGACTCAATACTCATACTTTTTTCAGGAGTTGGATTTAAAAGGGGCTCAACTGCATAGGATGGTTGAGGAGATTGTACAAGATCTTCAGTCGTTCTAAAATGAGATGCAGACTGTGGTACAATCTTCTTAGATTGAGGTTCTGAACTGTCCTCCTTTTGAGATAATGCTGGCGACTCTACCTTATCAACAGAAAGTTCCTTGTTACCACTATCTCTTACCAAATAATATCCCGTAAATTCATATCCTTGGACTGTTTCAGGACTTGGTAGAAACTGACCTTCTACTCTCTTAACAAGGGCTGGTTGCAATTCTACCAGATTTTCTAAAGCAGAGATGGATGCTCCCAAGCCACCAACAGCAAAGACTGTCACAAGGAAGTAAGACGCTCCCTTTTTTCTCTTAATTAAAGTGAAGGAAAGCAATAATAATCCCGCTCCCAAGATAAACATCCCATCATTAGAAAACAGACCTGTTTCTGGTAATCTTGTAGCCAATTTTCGATAGACAAAGTAATATTCTTTTCCCTCTTTTACCTCAATCTTATTTTCTTCAAACCATTGCAACTCAGATTTCAGCTTTTCAGATAAATCCTGCTCATCCAAATAATGACTTGAAATTAGTGTTGAACTCGTTTCTGTAGCCTGTACAGGTTGAGCACCCATACCAGCAAAAAATAAACTCGTTCCTAGCAAGACCGAACAAGCTCCTATTGTATATTTCCTCAAAGAAAAACGCTGCTTTCTCTCAAATTGAAATTCTTTCATCCCATATCCTATCATTCATTATTACTGTATATTTAGTATATCAGAAATAGTTTGCATTCACAAATCTTTCTAGTTATTCCCTTATCATTCCAAGTTAAGGGGGACAACATACAATAATTTTTATTTATAGTAGATTGAAATAAGATATGAACAAAGAGATTAGGAAAGTCAAATTAATTTCTAGAAACGTTTTAGAATCCTTGGTGTACTATTCTAGGTTCAATCAACTGTATATCAATGTTCTTTGCTTTTCTTAACAAACGCAATGCAAAAAGAGCCTGTTGCCAAGCTCTTTGTACTCAATGAAAATCAAAGAACAAACTAGGAAGCTAGCCGCAGGTTGCTCAAAACACCGTTTTGAGGTAGTAGATAAGACTGACGAAGTCAGTTACATATATCTACGGCAAGGCGACGCTGACGTGGTTTGAATTTGATTTTCGAAGAGTATTAGTCTATTATTTCTTCTCAGCACGGAGAGCTGACAAGATTTGTGTACGGATATCATCCACACCATTTGGCGTATTTGGTAAAAAGATAGTTTGATTTCCCTTAGAGGCAAAGGTATTCAAGGTATCCAAATACTGGTTGGTCAAGAGGATGGACATGATTTGTTCTTCTGTCATGCCAACATTGGCTTCCTTGAGTTCGGTGATAGACTCTGCCAATCCATCCACAATCGCCTTACGTTGTTGGGCAATCCCCACACCATGAAGGCGGTCTTTTTCTGCTTCGGCTTCAGCTGCAGTAACAATTTTAATCTTGTCAGCTTCCGCCAATTCTTGCGCTGCGACCCGCTTGCGTTGCGCCGCATTGATTTCATTCATGGATTGCTTAACTTCTGCATCTGGTTCGACCTTGGTAATCAAGGTTTTCACAATAATGTAGCCGTAAGTTGTCATTTCTTCCGCCACTTGGTGTTGAACCTCAAGGGCAATCTCATCTTTTTTCTCAAACAATTCATCCAAGGTTAATTTTGGAACAGAAGAGCGAAGGGCGTCTTCGATATAAGATTTAATCTGAGACTCTGGACGCATGAGTTTATAGTAGGCATCTGTCACGCTCTGCTCGTTGACACGATACTGAGTCGCCACATTCATCATAACGAACACATTATCCTTGGTCTTAGTCTCAACCACAATATCGCTTTGCAGCAAGCGCAACTGGATTCGTGCTGCAATCGAGTCAATCCCAAAAGGCAAGCGAATATGAATACCGCTATTGGCAACCTTTTGGTATTTCCCAAAGCGTTCAATAATCGCCACCGACTGCTGACGAACCACATAAACTGTACTCAGTGTGACTATCACCAATAGGAGCACACAAACCACCACAAAAATCATCAAAAATGTTGTTATCATCGCGACGACCTCCATCATTATTTTTTCCTGTATTATAGCACATTTAAAGAAGGTTGTGCAGTTTTTACTGAGATTTTTCCTGAAATGTCAATAATTAGAGGTAAAACTACATTTCAAGTTAATAATCTCTTTTTTCATTACATTATCTTCATCCATATTCAGGGAATAGCTTGCCTTAACTTTTCCCTCGTGATATACTATTTATTGAAATGAATGAATAGGAGATATTTCATGAAAACAGCAAAAACTACTGTTACAATCCTTTCTGCACTTGCTTCTGTCGTCTTATTGGCTAGTTGTGCAACAAAGTCTACAGAAACACAGACAAGCAATAATAGCTCATCTGATAATCAGATTACATTGACATATGACCAACTACGGTCAAGAGAAAACACTATGTCAACCCTTTGGTATCAAAAATCAGCTGAAACTAAAGCTTTATACATACAGGGTTATAACGTTGCAACAAATCACCTAAAGGAATTGCTCAAAACAGAATCAGATAAACCTTACTCTATCGTTTTAGACTTGGATGAAACTGTCCTAGATAATAGCCCTTATCAAGTACAAAATGTCAAAGATGGTACAGCATTCACACCCGAAAATTGGGATGTTTGGGTTCAAAAAGCTTCAGCAAAAGCTGTCCCAGGTGCCAAGGATTTTCTTCAGTTTGCTGATCAAAACGGTATCCAAATCTACTATATTTCTGACCGCTCAGCTAATCAAGTAGATGCTACCATTAAAAATCTTGAAAGTGAAGGAATTCCTGTTCAAGGACGTGATCATCTCATGTTCTTAGAAAGTGGTGTAAAATCCAAAGAAGGTCGTCGCCAAAAAGTTCAAGAAAAAACAAATCTTATCTTATTGTTTGGTGATAACCTCGTAGACTTTGCAGATTTTTCTAAGACTTCTGAATCTGACCGTGATAAACAACTTGAAGAATTGCAAAAAGAATTCGGTGAAAAATTCATCATCTTCCCAAATCCAATGTACGGATCATGGGAATCAGCTGTATACGCTGGTAACAAACTAGATGCTAAAGGTCAAGTAGAAGAACGCCAAAAAGCCTTGCAAGGTTTTGATAAATAAAATAAATAAGCTAATTCTATATAAAATTAGGCTAACTTACAATCTTAAAAAAGTGGATAGGAAGGAATTCTGATAATCAGAAAACTTTCCTATCCACTTTTATGATTGATATATAGTGGGTTGAATCTAGAATAGTCTATATCATTTTCTAAAACATTGTTAAAAATTGGTTCGATTTTCCCAATCAATTTATTCAGTTTTTATTTCATTTAACTATAACATCTTATTCACTAACATTTCTTGGAAGATAGGTGCAAACTTAACTTGAAGAGAAAACAAAGTCAATATATCCATGATAAAATGCATAGTATCAAAGTTTTTGCACACCTGATATTATGCGTTTTTCTGATTTTAAAGACTTTTTGCCTATCCCTGATATTTCAAGAATTAAATGATGTTGATGATTTAAATTTAGTGTGATATACTATTTTTTGTCATCGGTTACCGATTACGTTCCTTACGGTTCGTGAGAGGAGGTGAAACTAATGAACCTTGCCCCAGAGCTCGTTCTTACTATTGTAGCGGACGTCATAGCAGGAATTATCTTGTATTTCGTCTGCAAATGGCTAGATGGTAAGAAGTAGACCGAATGACTAGCCTACCAACACCCGTTAAATCGTTAAGATACGTCAAAAAATCCCTTAACTACTGCAATAGTTAAGGGATTTGGTGTTCTAATGAACCTTACCCATTAAATTTATTCTAACACACAAGCGCTAAGATTTCAAGAGTTTTATTTATTGTTTAAAGTTCTGAAAGGTCTATAATGAGAAGTTATACTCAATGAAAATCAAAGAGCAAACTAGGAAACTAGCCGCAGGCTGTACTTGAGTACGGCAAGGCGACGTTGATGTGGTTTGAAGAGATTTTCGAAGAGTATTAGACATCTAGTACCCAAAAACCGACTAGCTCTTATGAACTAGTCGATTTCTCATCAATGCGCTAACATTTCTTGGGCGATTTCTTGGCCAGATAGGTTATCTGGGTAATAAGTTGGCCATTTATCCATTTCTTCAAAGAGGGCTTCCTGGCTTGTGCCTCCAAAGAAGATATGAAAATGTTCTGCCTTAACTGGGGCGATATTGTGGTCACTAAACTGAACATACTTGAATTGTCCAGCGTCAGCATCTGTGGCTTCAAAGAGGAAGCGCACGCCACGATTGCCTTTCTTGTAAGTTAAGATTTTCTTACCAACATACTTGTAGGTGAATTTCTTACTTTGTCCACCTTGAACAAATTCCATAGTGTTATCAGTAATGTTGATCTTGCTCACATCTGTCTGATAGCCTTTTGTATAGTAGGCCTTGTACTCAGCCTGGGTCATCTTACCAGCCAACTTAGCCTTGTAGTCAAAGACCTGATCAAACGTTCCATCTTCAAGGAAAGGATAAACTGATTGCCAGTTACCTACATAGTCACTCAAGGTGCGATCCTTGACGTCTGCATCCTCAAAGTAACCATTTTGGACTGTCTTGGTATCCTCTGCCTTTTCAGGCTCGATTGCTGGGCCTTCTTGGTCTGTTGTTTGTTTTAGAGCCTTGAGATTTTTCTCCATCACGGAAATGTAGTTTTCTCCAGCCTTGGTATCCTCTTCTGTCAGACTTTCTAAAGGATTAAGGACATCTGTTTTGACACCTGCTTCTTTTGAAAGTGTGTTAGCAAGGGCTTGAGAAGCATTTTCTTCAAAGTAGATATAGGCAATTTTATTTTTCTTGACATACTCTGTCAATTCTGCCAGACGAGCAGCTGATGGTTCTGCATCTGGAGAGAGGCCTGAGATAGCGACTTGTTTGAGCCCATAGTCCAAGGCAAGGTAGTTAAAGGCTGCGTGCTGAGTCACAAAGCTCTTTTGTTTAGCTTGAGACAAGCCTTCTGCATAAGCCTTATCCAAGGCTTGCAATTTTTCGATATAGGCAGCAGCATTCTTCTCAAAGGTCTCTTTTTTATCAGGATAATCTGCTGACAAGCTATCACGGATATGCTCTACAAGTTTAATGGCACGAACTGGTGATAACCAAACATGGGGGTCAAACTCATGGTGATGGCCTTCTTCGCCATGGTCATGGTCGCCCTCTTCTTCCTCACCACCTGGCAAGAGCAACATATCACCTGTCGCCTTGATGGTTTTGACCTTTTTCTTATCCAAGGTATCTAGCAATTTAGGGACCCATGTTTCCATGTTTTCATTTTCATAAACGAAGGTATCTGCGTCTTGGATTTTAGCAACTGCCTTGGCAGAAGGTTCGTATTCATGGGGTTCTGTACCAGCACCGATGAGAAGTTCTACATTAGCAGTATCTCCTGCGACCTGCTTGGTAAATTCATAGACAGGGTAAAAGGTTGTCACGATATTGAGTTTGCCATCTGCCTGCTTTTGATTGGAACAAGCCACTAAAAATAAGGCACATAGACTGGCGAGCAATAAGCTAATTTTTTTCACATTAGTCTCCTATTTGATAAAACGTCTTACTAAACTAATGAGTAAAAAGACAGTTACAAAAATAATGGTAATACTTGCACTGGCAGGTGTTTCTGCATAGTAGGAAATGTAAAGTCCTGCTACCATTCCCAAAAATCCAATCGCACTGGCTAGCAGCATAACTGATTTAAAGTTTTTCCCCAGACGCAAGGCAATACTAGCTGGCAAGACCATAATGGTCGACACCAAAAGAGCTCCTGCTGCTGGAATCATAAGAGCAATAGCCACCCCTGTCACCATGTTAAAAAGAATAGACATAGTACGAACTGGCAAGCCATCCACAAAGGCCGTATCCTCATCAAAGGTCAAGATATACATTGGACGAAGGAAGAGGAAAGTCAAAATCAAAACAACCGCCGCAATGACAAAGAGGGAAATGACCTGTTCTTCGCTGATAGTCACGATTGAACCAAAAAGGTACTGATCCAAACTCATAGAACTAGAGCTTTTACCCTTGCTCATGACAATCAGAGAAACAGCCAGACCCGTTGACATGAGGATAGCTGTCCCTATTTCCATAAAGCTCTTGTAAACCGTACGGAGATATTCCAGAAAGACCGCCGCAATCAAGACAATAGCAATAGTTGAAATAGTCGGAGAAATCCCTAGTACCAGACCAAAGGCTACACCTGAAAGCGAGACGTGGCTAAGAGTATCACTCATCAAACTCTGACGGCGCAAGATAAGGAAGGTTCCAAGAACTGGCGAGAAAAGACTCATGGCAATAACCGCCAGAAAGGCACGCTGCATAAAGTCATAAGATAACAAACTAAGCATGGCCCACCTCCTGATCATTCTCATGAACGTTGAAACAACGCCATGGCGAGTCTTGGTTACGAACTAGATGAATATTGCGGTCTGCATAGTCCTTAACTTCTTCAGGGTCATGAGTAATCATCAAAACAGCCTTGCCATGATGATGGGCGCTGTGGTGCATGAGTTCGTAAAATTCGTTTTTACTTCCTGCATCCATCCCCGTTGTCGGCTCATCTAGGATAAACACATCTGGATCAGAAGCAAACATACGCGCGATTACCGCTCGCTGTTTTTGGCCCCCAGAAAGAGAACCCAAGCGTTTGTCTCTGTGTTCCCACATGCCAACTGAGTCCAGACTAGCCTTGATATGCTCCTCATCATGAGCATTCAAGCGACGGAACCAGCCTTTTCTCGGATAGCGACCCGACTTGACAAATTCATAAACCGTACTTGGAAAACCTGCATTAAAACTGGCAATCTGTTGAGGAAGATAGGCTATTCTCAATTTCTTACCCTGCGTATTTGTCTTTGAAATGGTCACCTTTCCAATGCGTGGCTGAAGGATTCCAAGACTGGCCTTGATGAGTGTCGTCTTAGCTGCCCCATTCTCCCCCGTCAAGGTAACAAATTCCCCACTATCAACACTATAATTGATATGTTCAAGAACAGGCTCCTTATCATAATAGAAGGATAAGTCCTCTACCGTAATATATCTCATTATTTGATTTCTCCTACTAAAGCAGTCAAAAACCGCTGAATCACTTTTTGTTCATTTGGAGTAAACTGAGTAGCCACTTGTTCATAGGTTAAAAGTGTATGCTCATGGTGATGATGATGCTCCTCAGCAATTGGACGAGCCAAATCAGTCAACTGATAAAAAATTACACGCGCATCCTTAGGATCTTTAGATGTTTCCAACATCCCTTCCTTGACCAAAGACTTAATAGCCTTGGTAACTGCCGCCTGACTGACATTGAGACGACGGGCCAACTCTGAATTTGTTAAAGATTCCTCTGACAAGAGCATGAGGATATGCTCCTGGGTATTGGTCAGAGCCACCTCGCTAGTGCAATGACCTATTAGGATTTCATGCTGATTTTCTGCCTGCAAAATCACCTCATTCAAAAAAGCATCGATATCCTTCGCTAGCTGTCTCATATTTGACTCCTTTCCTTTTGGACTTCTCTTTTTTAAGAGAAAAATACTATTCTTTGAAATTTTATTTACCAGTTAATTATATCACAAGCAAAAAAAGAGTCAAGAAAAAACGTGAAAACCAGTTTCATTCTTGAACTCTTCTGTAATTCTCCTATTGAAATTCCTTGACATCTCCATCATAAAGCGACCATTCTTTACTGAAAAAGCGCTCATTCAAATGGTAAGTTGGGGCTGGTGTGGGATTGGATAGGAAAGGATCAACTGCCTTGTCAAAAGCCAACCAACCCAACCAACCAATATGAATTGTATCTTTTACAAAATAAGGTTCAGCCCCATTTTTTGAAAAATCTGCTATATTGGTAAAACCTTGACTTTCTAACTGATAACGAATCTTTTCAACTGCATGTTGATACATATCTTGATTTAACCCTGTATAATCTATCCATTTTTTATTAACAGGTTGAATCACAAACAATACATTTACTTTTGAATTCGCAAATTGATTTAAAACTAATTGCAAGTCATTATATTCAGATGATTTTAGAAAATTATAATTTTTCTGATAATCCTTCCACTTTTTTAAATCTTTCTTTACTTGCGTATCATAGAAATGATTTTCCATCCCCATATCATTATTCGTGGTATTTGCTTCAGCATCTTTTATAGCAATTTCTCTCAATTCATCGTAGGAAAATTTATCTGGTAAGTCTTTTAAATACTTCTCCACACGATCTCTATATTTTTCTCCATCATTCACTGACAATTGTCCAAATAGAAATGATTGTTTTTGGTTGAATCGTGCCAATGTATCTATAAGTGTCTGATCTATTTCTGAAAGTTGCTCACCCTCGGTTATTTTTTTGACTATATCTCCCAACACTACATCAGGATACTTTGTCATTAAACGCTTGGCAGCGTAACGACTTGACACATCTCCAGACTGATTTTCCAAAAAAGCGCCCAATTGATCCGTGTTAAAATACCTACGAAAAACTGCAGGTTCATACTCTGTTTCTGTGAACCACTGAGGAGAAATAACAAAAACAGCTTGTTTATTTTCTATCTCTGGCAATATTTGCTGCATACCAAAATACTGATTCAAAGAAGCTGCTCCTGCTTGACCTAAAAAATAGGGTCTATAGGAACGATTGTACTTCTCTGCTAAAACAGCTGGATGCATACTATCAAATCGAATCCACTCACTAGAACCAAAAAAGGGAATAAATCGTAGACTTGGATCCGAAAGAGCTCTCACTTTCTGAAATCTTTCTCTGAAACTTTGTGTACTAATCGCTGCTGCATATCGTTTTTCTTGTGATAAATTATAACTTTTACTAGTAGGATAAAAGAAAATGAGCAAAAAAACCAACAAACCAGCTATCATGACTGGTCCGAAGATCATCCATAAGCGTTTAAGCATTTTGTAACTCCACAATACCAGCTATGATTTTATTAGCTGTATTCCAGTCGTCTCGACCAAACTCTGTCACAGGGACACGAATGTCAAAACGGTTTTCAATCTCCACAATCAACTCAACCGTTCCCATACTATCCAAGACACCTGCATCAAAAAGATCTTCATCCATCATGTCAGAAACATCTTCCATAAACAACTCATCAATAATTTCGATAACTTCTGATTTGATATCCATATTTTATTTCCTTTTATTTTTTAAACCATAAATCATTCAAAAATCCAGAAAAGATTAAGAATGACAGCATGACGACATGGAAAGTGACAACCATGCCAAGCAACTGAATCCAGCGATTCTCAGGTAGAGCAGGCTTCCCTGCTTTTTTCCGTTCCTTATTGAGCGTTTTTTTCTTACGAATCCAAGCGTCATTGATAACCAAGCCTAATCCATGAAAGAGTCCATAGGCGATATAGTACCAGGTCACACCGTGCCAAAATCCCATAATCAGCATATTTACAATGTAGGCCACACTTGAGGTTACATTGCGATTCTTAAAGACCTTCTTTCTGGTTAACACCATCACCATCCGCATAAAGACAAAGTCACGGAACCAGAAAGAAAGACTCATATGCCAACGGTTCCAAAATTCCTTCAAATCCCTTGATAAAAAGGGTTTGTTGAAGTTAATTGGACTATGAATGCCCATTAAGTTTGAAATGGCTAAGGCAAACATAGAATAACCTGCAAAGTCAAAGAAGAGCTCCAGACCAAAGGTATACATAACTGCCAAGGCATAGAGGTTAAAGAAGCCACCTGACTCCAGGGCTAGATTCTTCAGAGGAGGGAGTAAGGTCTCTCCTAAAACATGAGCTAGGATAAACTTATACAAAAATCCCCACATGATATAGCGAACAGATTCATCCAGCATATCCATCAACTCATCTCGCTCAGGAATGGTCTGATAATTTTCGTTGAAACGTTTAAAGCGATCAATTGGACCACTTGAAAAAGTCGGCATAAATAGAAGAAAGCGGAGGAATTCCCAGAAGGTAAAATCCTTAATCACTCCATCTCTCAGCTCGATGATAATCCCAACCGAACGAAAAGTAAGGTAAGAAATTCCCAAAAATCCAAGCAAAGACTGCGTTCCATTGATAGCTGGCTGCACCTTGACAAAGATAATCGGAAGGAGGGACAGAAAACTAACTAGGTAGAAAACCCACTTTCCATCCTTACTTTTTCGATAATGCTTGTAGAAAAGCAGGAGCAATATTTCCCAACAAAGGTAAATACCCAAGGCAGCCAATTGGTTAGTCTTCCCACCTACCAACATGGTGACGATAAAGAAGAGACTAACCAACACTTCATACCAGGCAAAGCGTTTCTTGAAAAAGAGGCCTATAAAGATGGGCAAGGTTGCAGCAATCACATAGACAAAATACTGAGGATTGCCGTATGGCTCTAAATGAGGAATCTGTTGAAAGAACTCCATCATCTCTTATTCACCTCGTTAATCAATCCTTTGATGTCAATCTTTCCATTTGGAGTCAGTGGCAAACTGTCTCGGTAAAGGAATTTAGACGGCATCATGTAGGACATCATGATGTCTGTCAAATCTTCCTTGATGGCCTTGGTAATATCGATATCTCGCTCAAACTGCTCACGAACACCATCTTTTAAGATGACATAGGCTAGTAGATTTTGTACCTTGTAGTCCTTATTGTAACGTGGAACTGCAACAGCTGACTCGATAAAGCGAGACTTGTTGAGGTTTTGAGAGACATCTTCTAACTCAATGCGGTAACCATTGAACTTAATCTGGAAGTCCATACGTCCGCCGTAGAGAAGCAAGCCTTCATCTGTCATAGATCCCACATCGCCTGTGTGATAGGCTGGCAGTCCTTCAAATTCAAAGAAGGCTTCTGCTGTTTTTTCAGGATTGTTCATATAACCTTTTGAAACGGCTGGTCCAGAAACAATGATTTCTCCCTGTTCGCCATTTGGCAATTTATTGCCTTCCTCGTCAATGATAAAGGTTGGAGAATCAGCCTTGGTATAGCCGATTGGTAGGCGTTTGAGAGTCGCTAGCATCTCGTCTGTCACAGCAACTGCTGATAGGGCTACTGTCGCTTCTGTTGGCCCGTAGGCATTGATAATACGGGCACTTGGGAAACGTTCGCGTAGTTTTTGAGCTGTTTTGACCGTCAATTCTTCACCGTCAAAGTAGAAATGCGTTATTCCAGGCATTTTCTCACTGTTGAAATCCTCAGACAACATGGCCATATCTGCAAAAGATGGTGTTGATGTCCAGATAGCGATTGGCAATGAAAAGATGGTCGCAAAAAGTTGTTTAAAGTCCTGTGTAATGGCAGATGGAAGAGCGAAAAGTGTACCACCAAGTGCCAAGGTCGGTGCCCAATACATGACAGACAAGTCAAAAGAATAAGGTGGCTGAGCCAGCATTTGCGGACGACTCGGTGTCGCAAATTCCTTATCCGTAATCATCCAGTTGGTAAAGCTGAGGAGATTATCATGTGAAATCTGCACTCCCTTTGGCTTACCAGTCGTACCAGAAGTAAAGATGATGTAGTAATTATCATCACCCTTGACTGGATGCGTGATTTCATAGTTATTCCCTTGGGCAAAGGCTTCTTGAATCTGAGCTAGATTCATTATCGGTGTAGAAATCTGCTCCAATGGAAAGTCTGAGATGGAAATAATCAAGCTTGGCTCTGCTACTTCTAAAATAGCCGAAACTCGCTCCAAGGCTGAATGACTGTCAATGGGAATATAGGCATGACCTGACTTAGTCAGCGCTACAAAAGTTGCCAACATTTCATACTCTTGGCCTCCAAAAACAACCACAGGAGACTTCTCTGGTAAATCCATTTGATCGATGGCTGCAGCCAAACTATCCGAATCAGCCTTTAAATCTCCATAAGTGTGTTCCTGACCCAAAACATTATAGACAGGATAGCTAGGCTGGGTCTGAGCAAAATGCTCAATGGTTTTAATCATATCTGCTATTGGTTTATTTGACACAATAGGGATTCTCCTTCAAGTTAAAATTCATTATAGATAAAGCTTCCTTGACCCTGTCCAAGATAGCTAAAGAAGTAAAGCAGCCCTAGAAAGATAAGAAAATACAAGGCTGTCCGACCAAGAAAAAGGTACAATTTTTTTCTCTGTTTCATCAAGAAAAACCATTCATTTCTGTAATTTTTCGCTAAAATAAGAGTGGTTCTTACTAGCTTATTTTTCTACCATTGTACCATTTTATAGGGTAATTTTTCAATTGTTTACCGTACATTTTCACTGCATTTAAGCTAATTTTAAAGATTATGCAGTTTTTCTATGAATATTTTAAGTAGAGAAGTCTAGGTAAAAACTCCATTTCAGTGGAAAATGAAGTAAATATCCCCATAAAAAAACGCACAATATCAAGTTTCAACACCTGATACTATGCGCTTTTCTGATTTTTAAAGACTTTTTAACCAGTCTCTCATTTAAAATAATCTCGTCTGATATAAATTAAAATAGCTTCTATCATCAGACAAATTGCTGATAGCCAAAAACTGATGCTAATACCAAAATTCTCAGTAATATAGCTCATTAGCAAAACAAATACTGAAAATGCTAGTGTCGAAATCACTTCAAGAACGGAATAGACATTAACCAAGTTATTTTCCTCTACTGTTTCCTGAAGAAATACAGTTTCAGGAACTTCTTTTAGTTGCGATAACATACCAACTAAAGCTGAAAATAATAAAAACATCTGTGCGTTTGGAAAATATAGAATAGTCAGTGTCACTATTACCATGCCTACAAGAGAAAAAAGAATACTTTCCCATTTAGCAGCAAGAAACTTTTCAGATAGCCTAAAAGCAATTAAGCCACTAATTATAATCCCGATAGAGTATGCTGTATTAGAATATCCCCAGTAACTTTCCGTTTCATTTAATAGCTCAGTTACAAAGACAAGTATGATAGAAGAAACCCAAATCGTATTTGAGAAAATTTCCAATAAATTTGCTGATACAAAAAGTCTTAATCTAGGATCTCTAGCAACTAACTTCCAACCTTTGAGTACAATTTCAAGATTAGTTTCTGAATCTAACACCTCCACTTCAGCCTTAGGAAGCAATAACATCAGAAAGCTAGAAATGATATACAAGATTAAAATGATAAACGTGGTAGGTAAGAGACCAATTGTTGCAAACAAGAGTCCACCTAACCCCCACCCTACCAATTGAACAGCTTCACCACTCATTGATAAGGCTGAGTTAGCCTTGCCCAAATCGGTCGCATAGCGCGGCACAATAGCATAGGAAACGGGTGCTGCAAAACCATCTAATATGGAAATCGCAACAACAAATAGATAGATCCCCAAAGGCGCTACTGATTGCATTACGGTAAACATTCCTACCAGTATCGTTAATAATATAGTCTTTCCAAATTGGGATAAAGATAAAACCCTATTTAGCGCTAGTCTTTTAGTAACTAAAGGAACTAAGAGACTAGCAACAAAAGAGGATATCCCTATTAAAATAGGAACTAGTGATGTGGCAATTACTGATTTTGAAATAATGTATATGTTAGCAATGATTGTTACTCTAAAGAAAATATCTGCTAAATTTGCAAACAATTGAGAGACTAACAACTTGATAAATGAATTAGACATATAGCGCTCCCATCTTTGTTTCCAACTTTGGAATTAAAATTTGATTAACAAATTTTTCAAATTCTTGTTTTTCCCATTTACATTGTTTATAAAAATCAATATCAGCAGATAATTTACACCCTCCCGAACATAGACCACCTATTTCACAACTTTGACAATCTTTATAATCTAAAAAAGTCTTTGTTTCGTTTTGATAAGACATCAAGTCAATGTTACGCAAATTTCCTAGAATATACTGAGGACGTCCAACTGTAACAGTACATCTAAATAGATTGAGTTCATTATCAACATAGAAAACCCTATCATAGGGAGATACGTTCCAACAGTAATTATACACTCCTTTGGTTTGAGCTTCATTAAAGGACAACTTTAACTTATCAGTTAAATTTTTACATGTTTGAATAAAACCTGCATGAAGATTTAGAGGAACTTGTTCGGTAATTTTCATCAGCTCTAAAAGGATATCTGTCTCAGATACAATATAATCATCGTATCCAGTATCAAATAACCGATCATCCACTCTTCCTATATTCCAATGAAAATTCTCTCTTAAAAAATAACCTTTCTCCTTAAAATAAGAATAGATTGGAACTAATTCATATAAATTTGTCTTATCAAAATTTGTTCCAACATCCATCACAATTCCATAGTCTAACAATAATTCCGTAATAGCTAATAATTTCTCTGTATTATTTGCTACTTTGGTTATTTTGACTATCTCTTTATATGTTTCTGGCAATGTATTAACAGTAATTGCAATAACCGATATAATACTTCTATAAATGATAAGTTTTTTAGCAAAGTATGGCAAGAAAATTCCATTAGTTGTTATGTCTATTTTTAATTTCTTATCAACACAATACTGAAAAATTCTATCAATTATTGGCTCATTCTTAGGTAACAAGGGTTCTCCTCCAAATAAGCCTATAGAAACTTCTAAATCTTGATTTTCCTCAATAAGTGCTGTAATCTTATCAAGTGTTTCATCCAACTCACCGAGAGTTATCGGTTTTCTTACTAAACCATCATATTTTTGTTGAAAACAATAGCTACACCGTAAATTACAAGAGTAAGTAATCACCAAAGAGATTTGAATCTTTTTCCTAGATTCTAACAATAATTTTTCATCATAAAGTTTATCAGGAGTAAAGTGATCTAAATCAGAAGAGGGAGTTTCAAACCATTCACTTAGAAAAGAATCAACATTCATCGTATTGTTCTTTATTTTATCACTTTCTACAACTAATACTTTATTTTTAAAAGAATTAATTAAAAGCGTAAATTTATCACTAATCTTCTGTTGATAGATTGATACCAATGAAATCGTGTGAATTGGATTACTTTCAGCTATTGGTTTTATCTCCCCATCTTCTAATTCATAAATCATATGCTATCTCCTCCATTACTTAGTATCTACGACGAGTAATACGCTGTCCAACGATGACATCGCTTGGCTTATCTTCAGCTGATGTCATAATATCATCAATAGCTTTCATTTGTAGAAGCTCTTCTTCTGTAAATTCAATAGACATAGTAGTCATCTCTTAAGAATTATTTTGTAAGCTTACAACAATAATGTTACAATAACAACAAGAAATTTGAAATTCTTTCCCATATCTGCGTATTACTTTTTACTTGCTAAAATTTTTTCTAAATGTCCTTCATAATTCTTTGCCAAATGGTTACTTCCCGCTAATTTCATTGCTCCAATACACTTCCTCATTTCAATAATTGCTTTACAATCCATCTCTTTTTTATAGCGATAAAGATGTTGGGCATACTGAAACACCAACCGTTCATAAATTTCTATCTCGGTGAAAAAGCATTGGTTTAGTCGTTTTTCAAAATACAAAGCATCAAGAAATTTTCCTCTTTCAATACATGTGATATATCCGTTCAATAGCATAGATGAAATCAGTCGTCTATTATTAGGAATTTCTTTATAAAAATCAGAACGTCTAGACATCTCTCTAGCCAAAACCATGAAGACATCGTGTTTTAGGACATCTAAAGTATTTGAAAAAATCAATAATTCATAGTATCCCCAATATTCAACACTAAAGAGATAGTCAGTGAGATAAGATAAATCATCACCAGAATAATAAGCTTCTCCCGATAAATCTTGTAAACGAATTTTTAATAAAATAATGTTAAGCTTATGAAATTTCTCTTGTTTAGAATCTGACTCCATCTGAGAATAAAGTAGTTTTTTCAACCCATCAACATCATGATTTGACACAAAATGCCTAACCTTTGATAAGAGTTCGTTCAGTTCATCACGATGAAAATCATGAACAGCATACATAAATTCATCAATAGGCATGTTAATTTCATCCAAAATAGCCATAAATTTTGAAATGGTTAAATCAGTCTCTCCCTTTTCAAAACGTGAGAGCTGTGATGTTGATATACCAGCTTTTTCGACATCTTTCAAGCGAAAACCTCTAGATTCTCGAAACTTTTTAAAAATTTCTCCAAATTTTTTCATAATATCTCTCCAACAAGCATATATGGGAACAGTTTTTGATTTTTAATATTTTAGCATAAAATAAAAGAAAACAAAAGCGAGGTATTTCACATGAAAAAACAAAAATTATTGCCTTTATTATTCCTATATTTTGGGAGGAATTATGATTATCGTTGTTGGCTAGTACTAAGAAGTTAGTTAGTAGAATACTTACATCTTCAATCGAAAAAGAGACTGGGAAAAAGTCTTAAAAATCAGAAAAACGCTCAAATCCTTTGGCGCTCTAAGCTTTTCTAATGATAGGGATTCGCAAAAAAGTCTGAAAAGCTCTCAGAATCGTTGTCTCAGCACCAAAAATACGTGAAATCTGCATAATTAAAATAAATTTCAGGGGGAGTTATACAAAAAAACGACGATTTAAATCGTCGTTTTGCTGAGATAAATATGCGATCTTTTTTTGAAAATACGTCTATTTATTTTTTATGGTTTTTTATTGTAAAGTAGACCCAACCGAATGAACATAGGTTGTAGAACGCAAATGAAAAAACTGCAAGGATAATAGCTCCTGTATCTAAATAACCTCTTTCAAGACCGTTTTTCAACAACAACAAGCCTGTAGTTTCGACAAAGATCAAAAAGAAAAATATATAAAAAATTTTCACATTAAGCATATTGTTACCGCTTTCTTTTTATTTGGTTTTATTGTATAATAAAAGTTGAAAAAAATCAAAAATAAAAAGGAGTTTCCGTTATGTCTAAGATGTTTAAATGCATGTGTTTGCTAGTTAT
>NZ_PNGD01000002.1:0-24176 GCF_002871495.1 Streptococcus sp. UMB0029 | reverse complement strand
GAATGAAATCGACCTAAATATATCTTTTAGATCATACGACCCTAATGTTTGGAATTACGTCAACACAATACATGGGAATAAACTAGCCAACACATTCGCTAACTTCATGATTCAATCTGGAATATCCGCGTTTTTTGCTATTATAGGTTCTATGGTGGGTGGCCCATGGAGTGGCATAATTAGTGGAGCATATATTGGTGCGCAAGCTTATGAGAGTTACTTGGAGTCACAAAGCCCATATCCATACTACATAACAAATACTTATATCCATGTTGCTCAAAGAAAATGGATGTTTATCACTGGATACTATAGAAACTCAGATTATACTGGGTATGAAAAAACCGAAACAACCTACGTGAATTTCTAAAATATAAACCCTACCTAGATATAAAGGCAGGGTTTATATTTTAGTTAATTGCTCAAGTAATTTGTAAGCATAATACTTGCGAAACTCTATTTGTTCAAGCGGTTCAAAAGCTCTTGTTTTTTATCCTCAAGCTCAGCTCTCCTTTGCTCGATTTCTTCACGTTTTTGGGCGATTTCTGCTTACGCCTCGGGAATTTCCAAAGTGCCTTGCGACTTGTGAAATTCTACTAGCATATCAACGATTTTTGGGTCTAATTCGTTGACATAATCAGGATTTGACCATTTCGGCACGTTGCTTGCAGGTGCTTGCTTTTTGCCGCCTTTTTTGGCGTTTTGGCTTGTTGTTCAGCTTTCTGACTATAGTTGACCTCGTGGAATTTTCGTGCTTGATATGATGCGTTTTATTATGAGAAGATTTACTTCATTTTTTCCTGAAATTGAGTTTTTACCCAATCACTATCAAAATAAATGCTTTCTAGATTAGAAAAGTGAAAACACAAGCACGGCCAAGGCTGCTCCGATAACAGGTCCTACAACAGGAATCCAAGCGTAAGACCAGTCTCCGTCTCCCTTGTTTGGAATTGGCAAGATGCTGTGCATGATACGAGGGCCAAGGTCACGCGCAGGGTTCAAGGCATAACCTGTTGTCCCACCTAGTGATAGACCGATACCGACAATCAAAGTCCCCACCGCCAAGGTTCCGATACCTGCCTGAAAATCATAAAGCCCCAAAGCAAAGATTGTCAACACCAAAACAAAGGTGCCCAGGATTTCGCTGATCAAGTTAGAAACTGTATCCTTGATGGCTGGCCCAGTACTGAAGGTTGCCAGGATATTGCCTGCATTTTCTTCTGCCTCATAATGCGGTTTGAATTGCAACCAAACCAAAATCTGACCAAGCATAGCCCCTGCGAACTGAGCTAGGATGTAAGGAAAAACGGAAGCCCAAGGCAAACCACCTTTTAAGGCCACACCAATGGTCACAGCTGGGTTTAAATGAGCTGGACTGAGCTTGCCAGATACAAAGACCGCAACTGCAACCGCAATCCCCCAACCCATAGTAATCACAATCCAACCTGAACTGTTGCTCTTGGTTTTAGGAAGAACCACACCTGCAACAACACCATTTCCTAGAAGAATCAGGATTAAAGTTCCCAAAAATTCTCCAAATAATTCATTCATCATCTTTCTGTCTCCATTAAAAAGAAGGGGTGGGCGACAAGGAATGCTGCCCTCCACCTCTTTTCCTTTTTCTTAATTTTTTAATTCTGCTAAATCGTTGTTAGCGAGAGCTCCTTCGACATCCGCACGGTAGCCTGCTTTTTCATCTTCTGACCAGTCATAGAAGCGTCCCATTTCATCCAAAACTGGCTCAACGATACTATCCAAACTATCACGCATAAAGAGCATGTGGTTGGTACGACGAAGGAGGAAGTCAACTGGGCTAAGAGCCAACTCATTGCGCATTGCATAGTGCAGAGACAAGGTGTCTGCCAAGCTGAGTCCTGGCGCTTGTTCCAAGCTGTGAGCAAGGGCAAAGACCTTCGGTGCATTTGAACCGTAAAGATTTGCTAGATAGTGGGCTTCCTTACTATCCAAACCACGAGAAACTCCCAGTTGCGCAAAGGCTTCTATTTCTGAGTCCACATTTGCTGGATTCAATTCTCCACCTGAAACAGGGTAAGTCTTAGAGTTGATGAGTTTAAAGCTTCGGTCAAATTCTACTTTAAGAATATCAACCACGCGCTCCATAGCTCCTTCAGCCATCTTACGGTAGTCTGTGATTTTACCACCTGCAAGGGTCAAAAGACCATTGTCATCACGATCCAAGCTAGAACCACGAGAAACTGCAGATGGATCCAAATGTTTCTCAGATGTGCTACTTTCAAGCTTGCTGACAGCAGATTCAACATCTTCACGCGTTTTTTCTTTAGAGAGGTAAGATTCAACAGTCGCAATCAAGTTGTTAAAGCTTTCATCACTGATTGTACCGTTATTTCCTCCATTGTAGTCAGAGGCGCTATTGCCTGCGATCAATGGACGAAGACCTGCCCAGCTACTTTCAATGTCAGCAACTGTAATATTCGCTTCTGGGAAGCGGTTGTTGACAATGCCAAGTAGGTAATCTACATCTTCCTGAGTCACTTTTGGATGTTCCAAATCGCCTGTGTAGTCTGTATCCGTTGTACCAAAGTAAGTCTTGTTTTCACGTGGGAGAACAAAGACCATACGACCGTCACCCAAACCTGTGTCAAAGTAAACTGGCTGTGAAACCTTGATTTTGCTTGAATCCACAACTAGGTGAACTCCCTTAGTTGGACGCATTTGTGAGAATTGAGTTCCCTTATTAGACAAATTACGTACCTTATCGCTCCAAGGACCTGTCGTATTGATAACCAGACGCGCCTTGATTTCAAAGACTTGGTCTGTCAACAAATCACGAGCTACGACACCAGTAATCTTGCCACTTTCGTCAAAGAGGAAGCCTTCTGCTTTAACGTGGTTGGCAATGAGGGCACCGTCTTGGTTAGCACGTTTGATGTTTTCAATCACGAGACGCGCATCGTTGTTACGGAAGTCAAGGTAAACCCCACCTCCTACCAAGCCTTCTTTCTTCAAGTTTGGCTGGCGTTCTAAAACTTCTTCCTTGCTCAAAACCTTGTTAGCAGCTGGTGTGTTGCTAACACCTGCCAAAAGGTCGTACAAGTCCATGGCTACTTTGAGACGGAAGAGGCTAAAGGTCGCTCCATCTTCATCGTAAACTGGTAAGAGCATTGGGTCTGGTTTTGGAATATGTGGTGCGATTTGTTGAACTACCGCACGTTCAGAAACTGTATCTGATACCACTTCTACATCAAATTGCTTAAGGTAACGTAGTCCTCCGTGAACCAATTTTGTTGAACGACTGGATGTTCCTTCTGCAAAGTCTTGCATTTCAATCAATCCAGTCTCAAGACCGCTAGCTGCCGCCTGCAAAGCTACACCAGCCCCTGTGATTCCTCCACCAATAATCAAGAGGTCCAGAGTACGTTCCTGCATTTTTTTAATTGATAATTCACGTGTTTTCTTTGAAAATTCCATATTTACACACTTTCTAACTAAGTCGCTTTATTCTTCCAGTATTAGTCGTCTACTTCCGCAAAGACTTGGGTTGCTTTCACAGCCTTCTTCCAACCCTTGTAGAGTTGTTCCTTGCGAGATTCGTTCATAGATGGCTCAAAGAGTTCTCCTGTCTCGTTCAAGAGTTTCAACTCATCCAAGTCTTTCCAGTACCCTACTGACAAACCGGCTAGGAAGGCTGCTCCTAGAGCTGTTGTTTCCAAGTTTTTGGCGCGTGCAATGTCGATTCCCAAGATGTCAGCTTGGAACTGCATGAGGAAGTTGTTCATAGCTGCACCACCGTCTACTTTCAAGACCTGTATAGCTGTCTGAGAATCCACTTGCATCGTATCAATGATATCACGCACTTGATAAGCAATAGATTGAAGAGTTGCCTTGATAAAGTCTTCTTTGCTTGTTCCACGAGTCAAGCCGAAGACAGAACCACGAGCGTTTTGGTTCCAGTATGGAGCACCTAGACCTGTAAAGGCTGGAACGACATAAACTTCATCATTGTTGTGAGAATCACGAGCGTATTTTTCAGATTCTGGTGAATTTTCAACCATGCGCAGTCCATCACGAAGCCATTGAATGGCACTTCCCGCGATGAAGATAGAACCTTCTAAAGCATAGTAGACCTTGCCATTGATACCGTAACCAATTGTTGTTAAGAGGTTGTTTTCAGACAACTGCATTTCTTCACCAGTATTCATGATGATGAAAGAACCTGTTCCATAAGTATTTTTAACCATACCAGGTTCAAAGGCCAACTGTCCAAAGAGGGCTGCCTGTTGGTCACCAGCCATACCTGAGATTGGCACTTCTCCACCGTAGAAATGGAATGGCGCTGTCTTACCGTAGATCTCAGAGTTAGAACGAACTTCTGGAAGCATAACCTTAGGAATATTGAGGATTTCCAAAATCTCATCATCCCATTTAAGTTCTTTAATGTTATAAAGCATGGTACGGGCTGCATTTGAGTAATCCGTCACGTGAGCCGCACCGTCAGTTAATTTCCAGACCAACCAAGTATCAATAGTACCAAAGAGCAATTCACCCTTTTCAGCTCGCTCTTGAGCACCTTCAACATGGTCTAAAATCCAACGAACCTTGGTCGCAGAGAAGTAAGCATCGATGATCAAACCAGTCTTTTCATGAAATTTTTCCACATAACCTTGACTTTTTAGTTGCTCAGCCAAAGGTGCTGTCTGACGTGATTGCCAAACGATAGCATTGTAGATAGGAAGCCCTGTTTTCTTATCCCAAACGACCGTTGTTTCACGTTGGTTGGTAATCCCGATTGCCTCAATCTGACTTGGTTTCACACCACTTTCGATGAAAGCACCCGCAATAACTGACTGAACAGAGTTCCAAATTTCATTGGCATTGTGCTCAACCCAACCTGCCTGAGGGAAAATCTGAGTGAACTCTTTTTGACTCGAGCTAACTTTTTCTCCTTTTTTGTTGAAAATAATGGCACGAGAACTTGTAGTTCCCTGGTCAATGGCCATGATGTATTTTTCTTGTGACATGTGCTGTCCTCCTGATAATGATCTTGAGGATGTCTCCTCTTTACAGTAACTAGTATACAAAATAAAGCGCTTTCTTGTTTATCAACTTTTTTTAATTTTTAAAAAAACGTGAGGAGATTGTGTAAATTTCACAAAAAAGACCTGGAACAACCAAGTCTTTTAAGTGAATAATAACTGACGAATCCCTGCCAAATCCTCCATATCCAAGTCGTTTTTTAAATAATAGACTGGTGTCTGTTCCTTCTTATGAATAGGGTTATTGGTAACCAGCAAATCATAATGCCGAGTTCGGTCATAGGCTTCAATGGTAATAAAACGATTGTATTCCAAATACCGTTTCAAAATGGCGGCCATCCTTGAAAAGACAAGAAAACCAGATGTCAAATCCAGACCAATCCGCATATGCTGACCACCATTTTCAGCCATATATTCTATCAACTGAAGCCACTCCCAGAGAATTTTCTTATCCAAATCCGTCCCCTGCTGAAAGGCAGGTAGAACATGAAAAATCTCCTCTGCTGTCTCTTTAAAATCATGTTCCATCAGTAAATATGGATGACGATTCTCTAACTGGTACTTGTAGCGATCCTGTAAAATATAGCCCTTATAGAGATAGACTTGAGCACTAAGCTGACTGAGTTCATAGGTAACATGGTCCTCTGTATAACCGCCCAGCAACTCCTCCTTCTTCATTTCTTGAATCAACTGCGTCAGTAAATCTGCCAACTGCCCTCCAAATCCAAGAATATACTCCATAGTATGAAGAGGAAGAATACGATGAGATAGAAGGAAAGAGAAGAAAATCATCATCTCACCATCCTCAGTTCCTAGAGGAAGGTGTTGCCCAGCAAAAAAGGACGGAGCCTTTCTCAGCAAACGAAGATAGAAAATATTGTCAAAATACCCATGCATTTTCTCTTCTATGACTTGAAACTGACAGGCATTGACCCGGAGACGTTGTTGACTGATATGAGACCAGAGAACCAAGTCCAATTTCTGCCCCGAAGATAAACTCGCACCGCAGATTTCTTCTAAACTGGCAATCTCCTGCTTTCTCTCTGGTTTCTGCATGTGACCTTCCCACTCCTGACTGGACCAGACCCTACGGAAAAGACAGAAATAAAAATAGCGAATCTGATGCTCTGGACCTCGCCAACGTCCATTCTGGATGGATAAATCAAATTCTGACAAAATCTGATTTAAGCTAGCTAAGTGGCGACCAAGCGTAGCCTCACTAATCATCAATTCTTGAGCCAGCTGATGAGCTAAAAACTGTTGGTGGTAGAGAAGATAAACCAAAATCTGGTATTTAACAGCATTCTCCAAAAACAAGCTCCGAATATCTCTCCCCTTGGTAGCTGCACCGATTGACAGACGCAGATTTTCATCTTCTAAGGAGATGTTCAGCTCTAAACCACTGTCCAAAGCCTTGTCATTGAGCAGGGTGACATATTTGGTTAGGGTTACTTTTGAAAATCCTGTTTCCTCCATTACAGCCTTTACGGTCGTCTCAGACTCTTGTAAGAGAAAGGAAAGGATTGAAAATTGGCCAGATTCAGCCTTTTCCATCAAATCTCCTAAATACATTTGTTACCCCTTTCATTTTCTACCTTAAGCATAGCATAAATCTTACAAATGCTGAAATAATCTGTTTCTCTTTTTATTTTCATGCTGATTTCCTAGTCTATTATACTGAAAATCAGCAAACACACGGCTCCCCCTTTGGGCATTTTTATGCTAAAATAGTAGCTATGGATAAAATTATTAAAACGATATCAGAAAGCGGAGCCTTTCGTGCTTTTGTCCTTGATAGCACGGAAACCGTCCGCACTGCTCAAGAAAAACATCAAACCCAAGCTAGCTCAACTGTAGCACTTGGTCGAACTCTTATCGCTAGCCAGATTCTCGCAGCCAATGAAAAAGGGAATACCAAACTAACAGTTAAGGTACTGGGATCTAGCTCTCTAGGGGCCATTATCACTGTCGCTGATACCAAGGGGAATGTCAAAGGCTACGTTCAAAATCCTGGTGTTGACATCAAAAAGACTGCAACTGGTGAAGTTCTAGTCGGACCTTTTGTTGGAAATGGTCAATTCCTCGTTATCACCGACTACGGTACTGGAAATCCTTACAACTCTATGACTCCCCTTATCTCTGGTGAAATTGGTGAAGACCTTGCCTTTTACCTGACTGAAAGCCAACAAACGCCTTCAGCAGTCGGTCTCAATGTCCTTTTGGACGAGGAAGACAAGGTCAAGGTTGCAGGTGGTTTCCTAGTTCAAGTCTTGCCGGGAGCCAAGGAAGAAGAGATTGCTCGTTTTGAAAAACGCATCCAAGAAATGCCAGCTATCTCGACTCTTCTAGAGAGTGAAGACCATATTGAAGCCCTCCTCAAAGCTATCTACGGTGACGAGGCCTACAAGCGTCTTTCTGAAGAAGAAATCCGTTTCCAATGTGACTGTAGCCATGAACGCTTTATGAACGCTCTTGCCAGCCTTCCAAGCTCAGATCTACAGGAAATGAAAGAGGAAGACCACGGGGCAGAAATCACTTGTCAATTCTGCCAAACTACTTACAACTTTGATGAAAACGACCTGGAGGAACTCATTCGTGACAAATCTTAATACACCCTTTATGATTGGCAATGTTGAGATTCCCAATCGTACCGTTTTAGCGCCCATGGCCGGTGTGACAAACTCAGCCTTTCGTACCATCGCAAAAGAGCTTGGGGCTGGACTCGTTGTCATGGAGATGGTCTCTGACAAGGGAATCCAATACAACAACGAAAAAACCCTGCACATGCTTCATATCGATGAAGGCGAAAACCCTGTTTCTATCCAACTTTTTGGTAGTGATGAAGACAGCCTCGCACGCGCAGCAGAATTCATCCAAGAAAACACCAAAACCGATATCGTAGATATCAACATGGGCTGCCCAGTTAACAAAATCGTGAAGAACGAAGCTGGCGCTATGTGGCTCAAGGATCCAGATAAGATTTACTCTATCATCAACAAGGTCCAGTCTGTCCTTGATATCCCACTTACTGTCAAAATGCGTACCGGCTGGGCCGACCCATCTCTGGCAGTTGAAAATGCCCTCGCTGCTGAAGCAGCAGGTGTTTCTGCCCTTGCCATGCATGGCCGTACCCGTGAACAAATGTACACAGGCCACGCAGACCTTGAGACCCTTCATAAGGTTGCCCAGGCCCTCACCAAGATTCCATTTATCGCTAACGGTGACATCCGTACTGTTCAAGAAGCCAAACAACGTATCGAAGAAGTCGGTGCTGACGCAGTCATGATTGGCCGCGCTGCCATGGGAAATCCCTACCTCTTCAACCAAATCAACCATTACTTTGAAACAGGAGAAATCCTACCTGATTTGACCTTTGAAGACAAGATGAAAATCGCCTACGAACATTTGAAACGTTTGATTAACCTCAAAGGGGAAAACGTAGCAGTTCGTGAATTCCGTGGCCTCGCTCCTCACTACCTCCGTGGAACATCTGGCGCTGCCAAACTCCGTGGAGCCATTTCACAAGCTAGCACCCTAGCAGAGATCGAAGCCCTCTTGCAAATGGATAAGGCTTAAAATGATTCATACTGCTCTACTGGTTATCGATATGCAAAAAGCGTTTAATAGCCCTATCTGGGGAGAACGAAACAACCCTCAAGCTGAACATCAAGCATTGAGAGTACTTGCATATTTTCGTAAACATGCTCTTCCAGTCTTACACGTTCAACACATATCTGATAATCCCCAGTCGCAATTTCATAACAAACAAAATCAGGAGTTTAAAAGTGGATTTGAACCAGTTGCTTCCGAGCCTATCTTTCAAAAAACGGTTAATAGCGCCTTTATTGGAACAAATCTTGAAACCTATTTACGAAAAAATCAGATTGGTCATCTAGTCCTTGTTGGCTTGGCTCTGCCTCATTGTGTATCTACTACGACACGAATGGCAGCAAATCTTGGTTTTGAAGTCACTTTACTAGCAGATGCTACTGCCAGTTTTACCCTCTCTAACAAAAACGGTCAAGCCATCTCTCCTGAGACTATCCATGAGATTCATCTCCTTTCTCTACAAGATGAGTTTGCTCAAATTCTTACTACAGAAGAATTTTTAACCCAAGTACAAGTATAAAATAATCCGTCAACTCTTATTGAGCTGACGGATTTTGAATACAGTAATGTAGTGAACCAAGACACAAATAGGTAAATTTGAACCTTAGAACTGATGATTAACAATTATTCATAAATGTCTATAGATGCACTCAGAACTGACCATACTAGTCTACCCCCTTTAGAGCACTAATCATGTCAATCTTTCTCATACGAAGACTAATAAAATAAGCAGTCCCTAAAGATGTAAACCAAACCAATAATGTAGCAAAAGCAAGGACATACATACTGACATAAGCGGTATACTCAATTCGAATCGTCGAAAATGTTGCTACATATTCTTTCAAAAACCATATGCCTAAAGGAATTCCTACTAGCCACCCAATAAAGGTAGTTAGTATAGTCTCAAAAAGAGTTAGCTTCTGTAGATATTGATTAGAAAATCCTAATACTTGTAATGTAGCATAGTCTCTCATTCTCTCTACAAAGTTTAAAGATCCCAGATTATAGAGAACAATAATAACAAGTAATAAGGCAAAGCCAATAATCATTAGAAATACACTCATCAAACTAGATACAAAATCATAGGCATTTTTTTCTTGGCTCCCTTTTTCAATGACAGATAGAACACCTTTGTCTTGCTTAATAGTATCTTCGTCCACCTCCGGCCCAACTAATAAAGTATGTGGAGTAAAATTTCCCCCTGCTTTTTCAAAGACTCTAGCATGAAGATAAGCCCCTTGATTGGTTTCACTTGTGACAATCCCTTTTACTTCAAACTTGTAAGTATGACCATCTTGATAGGGAGTCACATTTAAAAAATCTCCGACTTTAATACCTGCTAAACGGGCAAATGATCTAGTTACATACAAACCATCATCTTTCAAAGAATCAGCACTCTCTATTTTTGCTTGGATCATATCTCCATCATCAAATATAATCAATAAACGATTGTAGCCATCATCTGGATTAAAATGTGCTTGTGAAATTTGTACGCCTTGCCCACCATATCTGGACTTAGAAGTGGTATAATCCGCTACGGTCAGTCGTTTTGAATAAGAAAAATCTTCATTATATGCCTTATCAACAAGATGATTCATGGACACAGGCATACCAATTCCAGCAATCAGTAACATCATACTTCCTGCAACTCCCACGATTCCCATCAAAACTCGAATACGATTAAACGAGGCATCCCGAATTGCCCATCTTGAAGGATAAGAAATTCGTTGCCAGATAGAGGAAAATCTTTCCACAAAGACAGATTTAGCAAGTTTTTCTTTACCTCTTAAAAATATTGCTGGTAAGCCTCTAGCTGACTCTCTAGAAGCTAAATAGGCAGCTAAAATACAAATAATAATGACTACAATACCAACGACTATTGATGAAGATGAATAAGAGATTTGCCAATTTGGAAGTGTAAACATTGACTTTTGAGTTTCTAGTACAAACCATGACATCAAGGGAGAAATAGCAAAGCCTGCGAAACTTCCTAATAAACTGACTACTAAGCCAAATAAAATATAATGTAAACTGATAGCCTGATTTGAAAAACCTAAAGCCTTTAATACAGCAATCTCTTTTGTTTGACCATCAATCAAACGCTGAATGGTTGTAAACATAGCCAAAATAGCTAACAAAATAAAGATAAAAGAAAATAAGTAAGATAAATTCCTAATTTGCCCAACTCGAACGGTAGCTTCTGATATTTCAGTTAAACTTTTTTGATCTTGATAAGAAACTAAATCGCCCCCAAAAATAGACTCTAAATCTCCTCGCAAATCCACCTTAGAACCGTAAATTTCTAAGACATTATCTGACGATAAACCCAGAATTCCTTTTGCAATTTCATTATCTGCAATATAACCATAGGCATCATTGTCAGGATTTGGAGCGATATATTCCATGCTACCTGTAAAATAAATCTTATCTGTTGCCTGAACAAATCCTACAATTTCTAAATCTATCTGTTTCCCCCTTGATGAAATAGAAATTGAATCTCCAATCTGTAAATGATTCTTCTTCGCATAATTCCCATCAATCCAAATCGAATCTTGTTTTCCCTCAGAAAAAGGACTTCCTTCTGTTACTGTAACCAGTTGATTATCTGTAATCGTTTCAAGATTGATTCGTCCGTCAGTCTTGTCTAAACGAACAATATTAGCAAAGCCTTTCTTTTTACTGACAACTTTTTCAACAGAAGATAAGAGTTCAACCTGCTTGATTTTTGATTCATCAATTTGTCTCGCTTGAACCCAAACAACAGGAAGTTCAGATTGTTTCAAATAACTCTCTAGACTCTTTTCAAGTCCATGCCAAGCTCCTTGTAGCCCTACAAAGATTAATACACTTAATAGAGACATCAGAAAAACGGAGAAAAATTGTTGCCAATTTTGCCGAAGATCTCTTAATAATTTTATATGAAGATACCTCATCCCAGCACCTCTTCATTATTTTCTATTTTTTCAATACTTCCATCTTTCAAATATATAACTCGATCTGCAAATTTAGCAAACTCTCTATTATGTGTAACCATTACAACTGCAGCATTCCCATTTCTAGAAACTTCCTTCAATAAAGTTAAAATACTATCACCTGTCTTTGAATCTAACGCTCCTGTAGGTTCATCACACAATAATAGACTAGGCTCTTTAGCCAATGCCCTTGCAATTGATACACGTTGCATTTCACCTCCAGAAAGTTGATTAGGAAAATTATTTTTTCTATGAAGTAAACCAACTTGATCTAAATACATATCAATTTCTTTATTGTTTTTCACTAAATTTGCTGCAATACCTACATTCTCCTTGGCTGTTAAACTTGGAACTAAGTTATAAAATTGAAAAACAAAACCAATTTTATCTTTTCGATAAGCAGATAATTCCTTATCCGTAAACTTTGTTACTAGTTCCTCATCAAATATAAAGGTTCCTGATGTCGCACGATCCATCCCACCAAGTAAATTTAGTAACGTACTTTTCCCTGAACCTGATGGACCTAAAATAACTGTAAATTTCCCTTTCTCAATGGAAAAACTAACTTGATCCAAAGCACGAACTTCTTGCTCCCCCACCTTATAAATCTTGCTAATATTTTGAAACTGAATCATACATACTCCTAATATCTTGTCATAAATTTTATTTTTTCCTTTAATGTAGGCTCTTCATACTGCTCTATGATACGTTTAGATACTGCTTCCCTGTTTTCTCGTATAACCTTTTCAGCTAAGGAAATAGCCTCATCTACTGGAACAACTATTGGCAACTTATAATGTTGAATGATCTGATTTAACCGTTCTTTCTGACTACCTTTTACACAATAAGGAATCAGACCCAAATTCCTATAAGCTTCATATAATTCCTCATCTGATAAATTTCGATACTCTTCAGATACTGGTCTATGCCCATCTGGATCCATTTCAAACTCTACTGGTAGATGGACAACATCTGTATACCACAATTTCGCATGATTCTTAGAGACAACTCCATAAGCAGTCAAATATTTTTTGAAAAATGTTCGACCAGGAATACCTAAAATAGATTTCATCAATCGATGAACGAATGCTGAGCCTGGATTAATTCCTACCCTCATTCGAACAGTCCCGTAAATCCATTCATTCAATACTGAACCATCTGATAGAAAACTTCCATGTTCCTTGTATAAAATTCCTTCTGTACGAATTCTCTCTTCAAAACGCTTTAATCCCAGTGCCATTAACTCAGTTGATGACATATCCTGAAATCTTCTTCCAGGATATAAATCTGTCAAAATTTCCCTCGCAGATAAAGCATCAATTAAGGGAAGTCCCGTTGCAATCGAAAGAGCTGTAGCAGTTGTTGTCTTACCCGTAGAATAAGTACCTGATATGACTAGCCTCAATTCTCTATTTCCCATCACTGCCCCCTCCATCAGGTAATTTTTGAGCTATTTTACTTTTAAAGACTACCTTATGATCTACATCATACCCAGACATTTCGTAGACTTTCCAATGTTCTTCTCTAATTTTTAACAATCTATTTTTTGAAACACTACCACTAAGCTCTACTACTCCATTCAAAATTGGTGAATCCAAGTCTGCACTTACTTGCTTCATCCACATGGTATTGCTCTCCTCTCGAGATATCTCTTCGATATGGTAGGCTAACATCTCTGCCATTTGAGAAAAAATAATCAGAAGCTCTAACAAACTATAATCATTCTTTTCTAGACTACCTACACCACTATATTCAATATCTTTGATCAATACTTGCTCTGCTTTACAAGATATACTACTATCTGAAAATTCAACATCGTATATATCATGTTGTCTATCTCTTAAATGCGTTGATAAAAAATCTCTACCTTGTTCTCCTATAGCAACTACATTTTCCATACATTCTAATAATTGATAGCCTAAACAAACTTTCATATCCATTACCAAGCAATCAAATTCCATCACTTGGTTCGTCATTTTGAAATTTTGTAATTCTAATTTTAAATTTACTAATTCTTCTATAGCTTTTATTCCTGACTTTATCTCAAAATGGCTTAACCTATACTGATTTAAACTCACTCCCATTCTTTTCAGTATTTCACTTCCAAATAAATGAGCTAATACTATTCCATCTAATGTACTCAGGTGCTGCTGTATGATTTCAGATTGTTTACTAGACCACAAACCTTCTTGATGAAGAGACCCAACCCCTTCTAAAATATTTTTCAACTTAACTACATAAGTCGTTCTCTTATCTCCTCTACCAAAATAGCGATTTCTATTGTCTCCAAGTAAATAATCTACTGTTAGCATATCCTTCTCCAATCTTTTAAACTGACTCTATCTTAAACAAAAAAAGACAAGAAAGAATCCGTAATTTACGAAAACCTTCTTGCCTTTTTAGGATAAAATTATAAAGATACGAGATTTAATCGAATAGCCTCACGTACAGCTCCAACTCTACTCGTCACTCCCAACTTTGAACAAATATTTGAAACATGGGTATCTACTGTTCTCCTGCTGACAAATAAACTATTTGCTATCTTTTCATTAGAATATTCTTTTACAATCAGTTCCAATACACTTAACTCCGTGTCAGTCAATAGATTATTTTCTTGCTTTTCTAACAAACCATCTGGGATAACGTGATTTCCCTTATAAACAGCATAAATTGCACTTTTAACATCCAAATAAGAACTTTCTTTGGGTAAAAAAGCTTGAATCCCAAAATCCATCGCTCTCTTATGTAACAAAGTGTCATAAAATCCTGATAAAAGAACTATCTTGGGAACTGTATTCAGAAATCTATTTATCTGACTAATAACATCAAATGCCGTTACTCCTTTCAGCATAAAATCCATAACTAGCACATCTACCTTTTCATGCTTGAGACAAAGAAGTAAATCTGCTACTTCTGTATAGGAACCAACAATTTTAAAATCATCTTCCTTTAAAAAATAGTTCTCCAATCCTTGTAATACTAAACTGTGATCATCAATCAAAACCAAACGAATCATTTTTCTTCCCTTCTATAGGTATTCGTATCTTCACACTTGTAGGTTCTATATTTATCTGAACAGTTCCCCCCAATAAATGAACCTTCTCTACAATTCTATTTAAACCAAAATGATGTTCATTAGACTGATAGTTTCCCTTAAAAATACCATCATCTATAACTTCAATTGATAAAATCTTTTCTTTTGTAGATAAATCTACAGTAATTTCTCTAGCATTCCCATGAAGAATACTATTATTTACTAGTTCTTTAACTGTCCTTAATACAAACGTGCCCACTTTATCATTAACTTTTTCTTCATCTATTGAAAAAGTTGTCATAATCGAAACAGTTTCCATCTTCATGAATTGATTTAATATGCTAGTAATAGATTCTTTCAACCCTAATTCATGCACCATTAAAGGATAGATATTAAAACATAAATCTCTTAATTCAAAGACAATATCATCCAACATCTCTAATAAAGCTCCCCTATTAATTTGTTCACTAATTTCTAACTGCTTTTTATAATAAATAACCTTCTGAATTGTAGTATCATGTATAAACGTTGCAATTTCTTCCCTCTCCAATTCAGTAGCTACAAAAGTATGAAAACTACTAAAGATTCCCTCCATTTTATGGCTAATCAACATCATTTTCCTTATTTCAGGTAACAAAGCTAGCGAAAAAAGAAAAGTGTAAAGAACGAAAAAAATTGGAGAAAATTCTCTTAATAGCAGACTAAAAAGAATAATTAGACTAGTGAAAAAAACGGCAAATATCAAGTTATATATGAATGGATTCCACTTCCAAGCAACATATATCATTCGCTCTAGTATCAAGTTATTTACAATAGAGAACAAAATAAGCAACAATAGAGGAATACTATAAATAAACGAAACTTCCTTACCAATCGGAAAAATATATCCAAAAAATAGAGGAAATAAGGCAAGAACTGCTAAAAATAAGGTATGAATTGGCAACATTTCTCTTATCTGAGAGTAATTTATAAGCATCTTTAACAGTAGGATAACTAAAAAGAAAAATACTAAATAAAATACTCCCCTAGAAAAAAAGATGGTTAAAAAATCAATGGGCTGTATAAGATTATAAACATACAAAAGTTGAGTTATGAGTGAATAGCCCAGTATAATACGAGAAAAGTTAGAAATGGTTGAACCTTTTATCTTCAAGACTAACACTCTAATGAAGATATCCATGAATAATGGAAATAAAGTCAAGTATGAAATTAATAGACTACGACCAAATACATCTCCTATACTTGATGGAATAATCGATAATAACATCAGACTAGTATAAATAATAAAATAAAAATATCGTTTCCCAGTTTTTCCTCTACTTCTGCCTTTTATGTATAAGCGAAATAACAGTAGAATCAGAAAAGCAATGATTGATAAAACAAGAAAGATAATTTGGCTTGATCTCCCAGATTCTATTATTAAAGTCTTTGAAATTCCTCTATCTAACACTGTCACAGAATGAAGCGGTTCAACAATTAAAAATCGAGATAATAAGAAATTACTATCTGGATTCTGACCGTCTATTTGTATAATAGATGACCCTATTATCTCTTGATGATTTGCAAAGCTTCCCAGATTATGGACTTGTCTAACTATCCACTCATTCTCATGTTTATCTACGGTGATTCCACTATACGTTCGGTTAAATATTGAAAATGAAAAATAAAAAAAGAAAATAAATAACAAAATCAAAGAAAATCGAAACATTTTTGACTTCATTGTTTGTAGCACTCCATATTTCACTTGATATTGATGTTTATTCTACCATTTTTTCATTCAATAAGACAGGTTTTATAGTTAAATTTATTCTTTTTTCTTTCGATATATAACTGATACAATCTTCTACCATGGGAAATCCTTACCTCTTCAACCAAATCAACCATTACTTTGAAATAGGAGAAGTCCTCCATGATTTGACCTTTGAAGATAAGATGAAAATCGCCTACGAGCACTTGAAACGCTTGATTAACCTCAAAGGGGAAAATGTCGCAGTTCGTGAGTTCCGTGGCCTCGCTCCTCACTACCTCCGTGGAACATCTGGCCAGCCAAACTCCGTGGAGCCATTTCACAAGCTAGCACTCTGGCAAAGATTGAATCTCTCTTGCAGTTGGATAAGGCTTAAAAGTTTAAAACCCGTAACTCTCTTAAAGTTGACGGGTTTTTGATTGTAAAAATTCAAATACTGAACGTTATTATTGATTCAAAGCAACACTGGAAACCTTACCATCCGCTCCTGTTGTAATTTGGATGATTTTTCCTCCACCGATTTTGGCATTATACTTACCATCATCAAGAGTATAAGAATAGCCTCTGATAGAGTAGTTTTCTTTCTTTCCATCAGCAGATTCTACTGTGAATTGACCTCCTGATGAAACTGTAATGGTTTCACCATTGGCTCCCTTCCAATTGCCCGCTGCAGCTGAGAAATCACCATCTACCATGGTTAAAACACCCTTGTAGCGTTTATTTTGCTCTGCTTGCTTGTCTTGAAGTTTGCGGTCAGTTGTAGAATCATAGCTTGATTGATTAGACTGAGCTTGAGGAGCCTGTTGAGTTGAAGAAGCCTGAACAGGAGTTTGTTGACTAGCTGCTTGTTGATTAGACACCTCTTGACCTTGTCTTTGCTCTGGTGCAGGTGCCGCTTGTGATGGTGTCGCAGTTGCTGAAGACTGGTCAGTAGACGCCTTAGTTTTTTCAGATGAAGCTGAACTTGAGGACTTCTGAGTCTTGCTTTCTTTGCTAGAAGAAGCTACTTTAGAATTTGATGATTGGCTTGTCTTAGCAGAACTGCTTGCTTGAGTTGTTTCCTTTTTATTTCCACAAGCTCCTAATAGCAAGGTAGAAGCCAATACAGTTGCTGCCATCAATTTGATATAGGTTTTCTTTTTCATTTTTCTACTCCTTTGTAATATTTTAGAAATATAAAGAAATCTTTTTGTAATATAATTGTAACATTGGGATTTAAATATGTCAACAATTTATCTAAACTATTTTAAAAATCTTAAATACTTTAGATACATTTACTCCTCCTACTCTTCTATTCGTAATCTAATAGAAAAACAGGAGATTTTCCTGTTAAAAATTTAAATTTATTTTGTGTAATCGCTTGCATTTTTAAGTACAAATGAATATAATAACATTAAAATAGAATATAGGAGGTGCATTCTTATGCTAAATAAGTATTTCAAGTATCTTCCTTGGTTGATTTTGGCAGCAATTGGCTCTTATCAATCAGCCGCTTACTATGCGCGAACTGCATTTGATGTCTTCTATCTGACTACAATCTTTATGATTGTTTATATCGCTTTGTTATTTTTACATGAGAACTATCTCAAGTATCGATACAAAGACTTCTTTACTCACCTGTTGAGCAATTCTAAAAGAGATAGCCATTCCTAAAACAGTCGAAACAGCAAATCAAACTAATAAAGGCAAATAAAGAGGTCGGGAACTTTTTCCCGGCCTCGCTTTTTATTTCAATCGATAGGTTTTTCTTGGTTTCTTTTTAGGTACTCGTTTGAGTCCAACCTCTTCTACATATTCTCCGTATTTTACGAGAAAGTTATTGCTGACGATTGGACGACCGGGGTTGATAAGATTGACCAGTTCAGTTCCTTCGTAGACAGTGAACTCCTCCTCCAGCAGATAAAGGAAGGTAGGATTCCAGTCGAGACGGCCTTGGATTCGTTTGATGGATTCTTGGATAATGGCATAATGGTCAAAAGCGAAGGCTTGCTCCTCCAACTCTACTCCCTCTAAGAAGCACTTGCCTGTCTGAAAATCGACATCTACGAAAACGACATCCTTGGCATCGTCTCCTGCTTGAACAAGTTCTAATGCACGGCTAGGCAAATAAACCAAGTGGGCAATGGTCACTGTCCAGCCCCGTGGGTCACGGCCGGGGGTCGATACGGTCATCAATTGCTCAATTTTTTCCAAAGGAAGATCGAGATTGACTTCTTCACTTACTTCTCGCTGACAGGCATCTGCAGCATCTTCTCCCTTATCCATAAAGCCTCCAACCAAGGCCAAACAGTTTTGATATGGATGAGCCTTGCGACGTATTAGCAAGAGCTTGATCTTTCCTTCGACAAAGCAGTAGGCTACCATATCCACCGTCACACTTGGTTTTTCGTATTGAGGGAGTTCCTGCTTGTAGTACCAATCCAAAAACTCCTCCTGACTGGCATGGATTTCATAATATTCTTTTTCCGTCATCCCTGCTGGAATCATCGTGTCCGTCATTTTATGCCTCCTTACGAACTGCCTTGGTCCATTGGTACCAACCCACTAGACTATTAAGTGTGTAAACCCAGTACATCCCTTGGATATGGATATTTTCACCCCACCAGAGATAGATACTAAAGAGATTGGTTGCAATCCAGAAAATCCATTGCTCACGGTAGAGACGTGTCATCAAGAGCTGACCAACACCATTAGTCGCATCGGTAACACTATCACGGAAAGGGCGAGCACTATGGATACTTTGGTAAGCTAAGCCCATACCAATCCAGATGATAGCAGTCAAGGCCAAGTACTTGAACCAGTCAAAAACAGATAATTTCTTAGCTTCAAAATGAGATTCTTCTGCTTTTCCTTGATCATTGATACGGTTGGACAGCCAAGCATAGAGCCCAATCGGCTGCATGACAAAGAAGTAAACAGTCGTCAAAACTTCACCATAAAAAGTTGCATTCATGGCCAAAATCAAATAGATAGCAGAGTTAATGGCCCCAAAGAGATAATTACTTGCACGTCCTTCTGCTACCAAGATAACACAGACAATCCCAGTCCAAGAGGCAAACAAGCTCATCCAGTCATGACTTTCTGTATTTTGCGTGAATTCCAAGATCAAGGGAACACTTGACAGGACGATGAGATACAACCACTGGAAGAGGCTACGGCCGACAAAGAGATCTTTCCAGAGCAGGCTCATGATTCCTACAAAACCAATCTTGCGGGCTTTTGCATGGACATTTTTAAAGTTTTCGATAAATTGTGTGATTTTTTCAGTTAATTTTTTCATAATTTTCTCCTAATCTGCTTGGTAAATAGCATCAATAGCCACTTTTGCTACTTCATAATTTCCTAGGTAATCCTCAGCTAGATAAACTAGTGGAATTGTCGTTAAATATCGCTCTCTCATCTGGTCCAAATGCTGGGAAAAACTGTGACGAATATGGTCTTCCGCCATGGTCATATCTCTAAATCCGTCATTGACATAGGAGCCGACAGGCTGCACAAAGAGAATCAAGTCCCATTTCTCCTTAGCCAAGATCGAGACAAAAAGGTTATCAAAGGTCTCCCCTGATAAGTCCTCTTGATCCTCAGTCTCCATGTAATAATCATAGTAGCCCTTGGTTACTAAGGAGTTAGTATCGGCTATCACTAGACCTCGATTGGCATTGCTATCGATTAACTTTGAGGTCTGGTCGTACTGCCCCAAGAGCAGATAATAGTAATCCTTTGGAGTCAATTCATCATCACGGACGTTATTTTTAATCTGGTACTCACGCGCGTATTCCAGACTAACGGGCGCATCATAATATCTGGCCAAATCTTTGGCTAGAGTGGTCTTCCCATTACTGGCACTTCCCATAATCAACACTTTCTTGGTAAACTGACGTCGGAAAGGTTGAGCGATGTATTTCCAATATTTGCTTGGATTGTCTCGAATCATAGTCGCTGAAATACCAAACTTTCTTTCTTGCAAGACAGTCTCAAAGCCACGATTAGATAATTCTTGCTGGTAGTTTGCTTCTCCCACAAAGAAGATTAGTTCTTGCTGGTTTTCATCATAGGAAATCTCTGCTAACATCTGATTCAACCACTCCTGCCAGCCCATAGGGTAACGAGGAAGATTGGTCTCATCTAACTTACAAACCGAGGTCAACTCGTCATCCCGAAAAGCCTCTCGGATATAACGAAATCTTTTTTGAAGCGTTAAGCCTACCTGCTCCCCTCGGTCTCCCTCATAGCCTGAAACGACAAGCCAGACCTGGTCACACTGCCGCTTCGCTCGCTGAATCAGATCGATATGTCCTTGATGAAGTGGAGCAAAGGTTCCAAATACCACTGCTGTTTTCTTTTTCATAAACCTATAGCCTTTTTATATTTTTTGATATTTTTATTATCTATGTTTTTATTATAAACTATATTTTTGTTTTGTCAATAGTTTTTTATTATTTTTTATAAAAAAGTAGCAAAAAAGAGAATCAAGATTGCTCCTGATTCTCCATTTTTATGCAATATCAAATTTTAACTGGCCTGCTTTAACACCAATCTTAAGTGTGCTGCCTGCCACTAATTCTCCCTTGAGAAGAAGTTCTGCCAACTTGTCTTCCACTTCTGTTTGCAGGGTTCTGCGAAGTGGGCGAGCTCCCATCTCTGGATCATATCCTTTATTTGCCAACAATTTCAGTGCGGAAGCTTGTAATTTCAAGTCAATGCCTTTTTCAGCCAAACTTGTCACTAAAGGTTTAACCATAATCTTCACTACTTCCTGCATATGGTCGCTAGACAGGCTATGGAAGACCACCTTTTCATCAATACGGTTGATAAACTCAGGTCTATAAGCCTTTTTCAACTCTTCAAACATGCGTTTTTCCATATTATCTTGGTCAAAACGAATATCCTTAGCCCCAAAGCCAACTGTCTTATCATCACGAAGGGCAGTCGCACCAAGGTTCGATGTCATGATGATAATGGTATTTGAAAAGTCAACCTTGCGCCCCTTGCTGTCTGTCAAGACACCATCATCCAAGACCTGTAAGAGAACATTAAAGATGTCTGGGTGGGCCTTTTCTACCTCATCAAAGAGGAGAACGGAATATGGTTTGTTGCGAACTTTCTCGGTCAACTCCCCACCTTCTTCGTAACCCACATAGCCTGGAGGAGCTCCGTTGAGACGGCTGGCTGCGAATTTCTCCATATACTCACTCATATCAAAACGGATAAGAGCAGATTCGTCATCAAAGAGGACTTCTGCCAGAGCCTTGGCCAATTCGGTCTTACCGACACCTGTGGGCCCTAGGAACATAAAGGAACCAATCGGACGTTTGTGACTGCGAATTCCTGACTGATTACGGCGAATGGCACGGCTAATGCTTGAAACAGCTTGATCTTGACCGATGACACGTTTGTGCAATTCAGCTTCCAAATTCAGGTATTTCTTAGCGTCAGTCTGAGTCAGTTTTTGGACTGGAATACCTGACAAGCGACTCAAGGTGGTCAAAATATCAGACTCTGTCACTAAGTCTTTATAGACAGGCACTTCCTCTTCTTTTGCGATTAGCTGGGCTGCCTGTTTCCACTTGCCATCCATCAGGGCCTTGTCAGCTGAACTCAAGCCAGAATCGTCTGCTTTTACATGCTTTGACTTATTTTGCACTGTTGCTGCTGCTTCATCCAAGAGATCAATAGCAGAGTCTGGCAAGTGACGACTAGTCAAGTAACGATGGGCCATCTTAACCGCTGTTTCAACCGCTTCATCTGTGATTTGTACACGGTGATGTTTCTCATAAGTAGCTTTCAAACCTTGCAAGATGGTCATGCTGTCTGCCACACTTGGTTCTTCAATCGTCACTTTGGCGAAACGACGAGAAAGGGCTGCATCTTTTTCGATATGTTTTTGGTATTCTTCCTGAGTGGTGGCACCAACCGTTCTCAAAGTTCCACGCGCCAAGGCTGGCTTCAAGATATTGGCCGCATCCAGAGTTGAGTCAATTCCACTACCAGAACCCATGATGGTATGAAGTTCATCGATAAAGAGGATGACTTGGCCATCTTCTTCAATATCCTTGATGATATTATTCATGCGTTCTTCAAAGTCACCACGGAAGCGTGTCCCTGCCACGACATTCATCAAATCAAGCTCTAACACGCGCATCTTAGCCATTTCCGCAGGTACATCACCACTAGCAATACGCTGAGCGAGCCCAAGCGCCAAGGCTGTTTTCCCGACACCAGCATCCCCAACCAAGACAGGATTATTCTTGGTTTTACGGCTCAAGATTTGAATCATACGCGAGATTTCCTTATCCCGACCGATGACTGGTTCTAACTTGCCAGAACGCGCTTGCTCTGTCAAATCATGCGTATAGTCCTCGAGACCACCACTCGGAGTCTGGGGCATGCCCATCATGTTAGCCATAGAATTTTGCTTATCAGCTACTGTACGATGGCGTTGGCGTAAAGCCTTGAGATCTTCACGAGTCCAGCCTGCACGTTCTTCCAGATTTCGACGAAGGGCAGCAATCTTGACCTGATCTTTCTTGTCTTCATAAGAAAAACCAGCTCTCTCCAAGATACGAGTCGCCAAGGCATTGCCATCATGCAAAATCGCATAAAGGACATGCTCTGTCCCTAGCACCTTAGCATGGACCACTGACGCTACATATTCTGCTTCATCAAAAAGAACCTGCAAACGATGGGAGAACGGCAATTCTGTAAAGGTTTCATCCTGTCTATAGTCCGTTTCAGTCAGTTCCAAAGCGACCTCTTCTAAACGATCCATCTCATATGGATAATCATTTAAAGTCGCCCCTGCCACACTATAACTGTGATTGGACATGGCAATCAACAAGTGCCAAGATTCTAGGTAACGGGCTCCAAAATGGCCAGCAACCATGTAGGCACTTTCGATACATTCATTCAATGCTTTTGAATAGTTCATCTTACTTCCCTTTTCTATCTACCTCTTGTATAACCTGTCGTAGCATATTAGCTCGAACAACTGGAGCTTCTTCTCCTAGAACGCGATCCAAAGCTACTGTCATCAGCAAATTCATCTCCTGCTTGGTCATCAATTCCTGCTCAACCAAAAGCTGTAGAATATCTTCATAAATTTCTTGACTGACTCGCTCACCAATTGAGTAAAGCAAATCGCGGAGCATTTCATGATGACTAGAAAACTCAATCCGTCCTATACGAATGTAGCCTCCACCACCACGCTTACTTTCAACCAAGTAGCCTCTACTTTCCGTAAAGCGTGTCTTAATCACATAGTTAATCTGACTAGGAACAACCTGAAAGGTATCTGCCAACTGACTCCGTTGCAACTCCACAATACCAGATTGATCTAAAATCGCCTTGATGTAGGCCTCAATATGATCCGATGTATTTTTAAATCTCATTACAAACCCACCTCTCTCTTTAAACCTTGACTATCTTTGACTATACTATCATTTAACACTCTATAAGTCAAATTTTTAGAGCTCAGCCCTTGAAAATACTGACTTTCTTTAAAAACATTTAGGCATTAAATCGCCTTAGTTTTTCTTGAAAGTTCCTAAAAAAGTCCACAAAAAAGAGCCCTAAAAAGGGCGTAATATTGAGGCTCTATAATATTTGTAGTGGGTAAATCCCCTATGGATATTATGGAGCCTATTTTTGTGTAGAAAAAAAGTCCCATAAGATCTATAATGAAAAGCGACAAAACAACTCATTAGAAAGATTCATATGGAACAATTACATTCTATCACAAAACTACTCGATATTAAAGACCCTAATATCCAAATTATAGATATCATTAATAAGGGTACACACAA